>JASHPD010000078.1 GCA_030038315.1 Acidobacteriaceae bacterium | reverse complement strand
TACTTCGCTGCTTTGATCGCCTCGGTCAGTGCGGGGACGACTTCAAAGAGATCGCCTACGATGCCGTAGTCGGCGACTTCAAAGATCGGCGCGTCGGGGTCTTTGTTGATGGCCACGATGCACTGCGAGGCTTTCATTCCGACAAGATGCTGAATCGCGCCGGAGATGCCGACGGCGAGATAGAGCCTGGGCGCAACGGTCTGGCCGGAGCTGCCGACTTGCCGTTCCATGGGAAGCCAGCCGTTGTCGCAGATGGGGCGTGAGGCGGCCAGCTCCGCGCCGAGCGCTGTGGCAAGCTCTTCGACGAGCGGGAGATTATCGGCTTCCTTGATGCCGCGGCCTACGCTGACGATGAGCGGAGCTGAAGCCAGATCGACTGTTTGCGCGGAGGCGCGGAATGGCGCGCCGGGTTTGGTGCGGATCTGCGCGGCGTCGAGCGTGGGTGTGAAGGTGGTGACCTGGGCTGTGCCGGATTCGACGGCTTCCGCGCGAAAGGCTCCGGCCTGCACGGAGACGAAGCAGGGGCCGTTGCCTGCGTGGCGGTAGCTGCCGGCGAGACGGCCCTGCAGGAGCTGGCGCACGAAGATGGGACCGTCCGCGATGGCGGTTACGTCGCCGATCAGGGCTTGATTCATGCGCGCAGCGAGCGCGGGCGCGAAGTCGCGGACCTGATAGGTGTGAGGAAAGACGACGTAGGCGGGCTGCTGCGCCGTGAGGAATGGATGCAACGCGGCGGTCCAGCCGTCCGGCGTGTATTGCGCAAGGAGCGGATGCTCGATACGCACGACGCCTGCGAGCGCTTTGGAGGCCGCTTCGGCGGCGAGCGCTTCCGTTGCGGCGCCGAGGACAACTGCATGAAGAGCGAAGCCGGTTTGGGCGGCCAGCGATTTTCCGGCGGCAAGCGCTTCCCAACTGGCGCGGCTGATATTGCCTTCGCGCTCTTCCAGAATGACGAAAATAGCGCTCATAGGACGCGCACCTCGAACTTGAGTTTTTCCACCAGCGCGGCAGCGGCTTCTTTGGGCGTGCCGGGAAGGATTTGCGTGGAGCGTTGCTTGCTGGGCAGCGCGATTTTTTCGAGCACTGCCGTGGGCGGCGTTTTGGACGAGAGTTGTTCTGCGGCTGCGACGCGCATCTCCTTGGTCTTCGCTTTTTTGATGCCCATCAGCGTGGCGTAGCGCAGCTTGTTGCCGCCGGATTGGATGGTGAGAACCGCTGGAGTCGGCAACTCGATCTCCTGGAACCATCCGGCTTCCAGCTCTCGCTTCACCTTCAGGCCCGAATCTGTTTTTTCTACATGCAGGATCAGCGATGCGTGAGGCAGATTGAGCAATTCGGCAAGAATGACGCCGGTTTGCCCGAGACCGAGGTCTTCGGATTGAAGGCCGGTGAGGATGAGGTCGGGCGATTCGGGCCCAAATTCAGACTTGACGGCTTCGGCGAGCAGCTTTGCAACGCCGAGCGCATCGCGCGTGCCGAGGTCTTCGGCGCTGATGTGGATGGCGCGGTCCGCGCCTTTGGCGAGGGCTTCACGAATGGTTGCGCCGACGCGCTCCGGTCCGGCGCTGAGAACGATGACTTCGCCGCCGTGCGCTTCCTTGAGGCGCAAAGCCTCTTCGAGCGCGTATGCGTCGGGCTCGTTCATGGTGAATTGCAGGTCGGATTCTTCGATCCACTTGCCCGCGGCATCGATGCGAACGGGAGCGTCGCGGTCGGGAACCTGTTTGATGGCGACGATGATTTTCATGCGGTGAGTTTCCTCATGCTTTATTGTCAACCGGAAGGCTGCGAGCCACCAACTGGGCGATGTCTAATAGTTGCGGTGCAGGCGTTTCGCTTGCGGCGAGCGCGTCGCGGAACATGGTGTTGCAGAAGGGACAGGCTGTGCCTATGGTGGTTGCCCCGGTCTCTATCAGTTCTTTGGCGCGGACGTGGCTGACGCGCTCGCCGGATTCTTCGCCTAAAAATGCGAGTCCGCCGCCTGCGCCGCAGCAGAAGCTGCGTTCCCTGTGGCGCGGAGCTTCGACGAGTGTGCCGCTGATCTGGACGAGCTGGCGCGGCTCGTCGTAGACGTTGCGGTAACGGCCTAAATAGCAGGGATCGTGGAAGACGATTTTTTCCTTGTCCTGGGCTTGCGGCAATTTGTCGATGTGGCGGGCCATGAACTCGCTGTGATGCTCGATTTCCGGCGGCGTGCCGTAGGCTTTCCAGTCTTCCTGGATGGTGCGTACGCAGTGCGGGCAGATGCTGACGATCTTTTTGACCTTGTTTTGCGCGAGGGTTTCCAGGTTAGCTTCAGCCAGTTGCTGAAAGACAAGATCGTTGCCGAGGCGGCGGACGGGATCGCCGGTGCACTTTTCTTTTTTGAGCACGCCATAGCTTGTGCCGAGATAGTTCATCACGCGGGCGAAGGAGGAGACAATCTCGCGGCCTTTGGGATCATAAGCGCCCATGCAGCCGAGCCAGAGGCAATACTCCTGCGTGCCGTCGAAGATGGGCAGGGATTCTTTCTGGTTGAATTTGTCGCGCTCGACTGCGCCGATGCCTAGCGCATTGCTGCCGCGCTCTAGCTGGTTGAAGAGCTTGCTGCCGTAATCGTTCTCCCATGCGCCGGTGTTGACGGCGCCGCGGCGCAGGCCAACGATGATGGGAAGATGCTCGATGCCGACGGGGCATTGGAATTCGCACGCGCCGCAGGTGGTGCATTGGAAGACGGCTTCCTGCGAGTTGTGCTTGCCGAGCAGAGGTTCTTCCGTCGCCGGGCCGATTTCGTTCAGGTAGGCGCGCACGCCGAGGATGATTTCTTTCGGGTTGAGAGCTTTGCCTGTGTTGGCGGCGGGGCAGTGCTCGGTGCAGCGGCCGCACTCGACGCAGGAGTAGGCTTGCAGGCTGACGATCTGCGTCAGATCCTGGCCGGCCACCAGGCCGAAGTCTTCGTCGCCAACCAGCGGTGGAATATCGCTGAATTTGCCGCGCGAGAGAAAGACCGTGACCGGGCTGAGGACGAGATGCAGGTGCTTGGTGTGCGGAATCACCGGCAGAAAAGCCAGCAGCGTGAGCGTGTGCAGCCACCAGAGAACGTGTGCGTAGGGCGATGCGTCGGTGATGAAGAAAGCGGCGAGATAGGTAACCATCAGCGCGAAGATAAGAAAGGCGATGAGGCCGGATTCGTAGGAGACTTCTTTGCCGAACCATTTGGGGCGCAGAAAAAATCTGCGTATGAAAAGCCCCGTGATGCTGATGGCGCAGGTAATGGCGAAGGCCGCGGCGAGATAGAAGTAAAAGCGGCTGAACAGCCCTGAGATACCTTGGCCTTTGGGATGGAGAAAGCCGATGCCGAAGCCCACTGCGCAATGGTTGAGCGTGACGAGCGCGAAGGCCAGAAAGCTCCAGAAGACAAAGGCGTGAGCAAGGCCGGGCAGCGGACGCTGCCGGATGACTTTGGACTGGCAGAGCACTTCCGAAAAGAAGTCCCACGTGCGCCGGCCGATGGGGGTTAGCGTGAAGCCGGGATCTTTCTTTGATTGGAGGATCTTTTTGAGAACCGGGCCGAAGCGCTGGAAGAACAGGGCGACGCTTGCGAGGATGAGCGCGAGGAAGATTGTTTTTTCAGGGGCGCTGAAGTGCTGCGGCTCGGCCAGCGTGGCGTGCAGTGCGATCATAAGTGACGGAAACCACGATACACGATAGAGGCCGCAGCCGTCGCGGCATTAACAACGGACGATTTTTGCCGAATCGATGCCCTTGGTGGCGTTGCGCGTGTCGATCACGAGTTGCGCCTGCTCGACGATGGCCTTGTAATCGTAGCTGGTGTGGTCGGTGACGATCAGCACGGCGTCGTATTGGCCGAGCCCTTCGAGCGGCGTGTTGGTCATGTTCAGGTCATAGTGGCGGCCGCGTCCCACGGTGGGGAAAAATGGGTCGTTGTAGCGGACGATCGCGCCTTTCTCGCGCAGCAGCTCGATGATGGTGAGCGAAGGCGACTCGCGCAGGTCATCGATGTCGCGCTTGTAGGCCAGGCCGAGAACGAGAATCTTTGAGCCTTTGAGGGCTTTGCGGTGCTCGTTGAGCGCGTTGGCCGTCTGCTCGATGACGAAGTAGGGCATGGCTATGTTGACTTCGCCGGCCAGCTCGATAAAGCGTGTGCGGAAGTCATATTCCCTGGCCTTCCACGAGAGATAAAAGGGGTCGATGGGAATGCAGTGGCCGCCGAGGCCGGGACCGGGATAAAAGGCCTGGAAGCCGAAAGGCTTGGTTTTGGCCGCGTCGATGACTTCGTGGATATCGATGCCCATCCTCATGCAGAGCTGCTTGAGCTCATTGACCAGGGCGATGTTGACGCAGCGGTAGATGTTTTCAAGGAGCTTGGTCATCTCCGCCGCCGCGGGGCTGGAGACGGGAACTACGCGGCGGAAGATGGAGCCGTAGAGCGCGGTGGCCAACTGAACGGCTTCCGGCCCGCAGCCGCCGACAACCTTGGGAATATCGTGCCGGGAGACGGTGTCGTTGCCGGGGTCTTCGCGCTCGGGAGAAAAAGCCACGTGAACGCCGCCTGCGCCTTCGGTGCGTGCGGCCTTCAGTCCATGCGGATTGCCTTTTTCGAGCAGGGGAACGACGATTTCTTCGGTCGTGCCGGGATAGGTGGTGCTTTCAAGCACGATGAGCTGGCCTTCGTGAAGATAAGGCGCAATGGACTCGACGGTGCCGGTGACATAGCTCAGGTCGGGCTCGTGGTACTCGTTGAGGGGCGTGGGAACGCAGATGATGACAGCGTCCATCTCCGCGATATGCGAGTAGTCCGAGGTGGCGTGGAAGCCGGATTTTTGCGCTTCCCGGATGGCTTTGGGCGAAATGCGGACGATATAGGAGCCGCCGGAGTTGAGCGTCTCCACTTTGTCGGCGGCAATGTCGAAGCCGGTGACGCGGAATCGCTCCGCGCTGAAGAGCAGGGCCAGGGGAAGTCCCACATAGCCCATTCCGACGATTCCGACGCGGGCCTCGCGGCTGAGGATGCGTTGTTTGGCGTCCGCCAGGGTTCCGGCAACAGCAATGGCCATGCTTTGATTGTAAAGCTACCGCCCCTCAAAGCTGCGAATGGTATGACCACAAGAAACTGTGCGGACTATGGGGGATTCGATAAAATAGCTTGTCACCAACAACAGTTACAGCGGCACATACGGCGCATGAGAGGCAGGGCGGGTTTTGGCAAGGTTTCTGGTTACGGGCGCAGCGGGGTTTGTTGGGCGTTCGATTGCGGCGGCGCTGCTTGCGCGGGGAGAGACGGTTCGAGGCGTCGATAATTTCCTGACCGGCAAGCGGTCGAATCTGGCCGGCCTCGATGCGATGGAGCTCATTGAGGGAGATTTGACGGACCCAGCGGTCTGCGCGCGGGCCTGCGGGGGAGTGGAGATTGTTTTTCACGAGGCTGCGCTCGCCTCGGTGCCGCGCTCGGTGGCCGATCCGCTGGCGACGAATCGCCATTGCGTGGAAGCTACGCTGAACCTGCTGATCGCGGCGCGCGATGCCGGCGTTCGGCGGGTGATTTATGCGGGTTCGTCGTCGGCCTACGGCGATACGCCGACGCTCCCCAAGCATGAGGCGATGCCGGTGAATCCCATTTCGCCCTACGCCGTGGCCAAGCTCGCGGGCGAGCACTATATGAGCGTCTTTGCGCGCGTCTACGGCCTTGAAACGGCCACCCTGCGCTACTTCAACGTCTTTGGGCCGTACCAGGACCCCATGTCGCACTATTCCGGCGTGCTGGCCATCTTCTGCCGCAAGATGCTGGCCGGCGAGCAGCCGGTGATCTACGGCGATGGCGAGCAGAGCCGCGATTTTACCTACATTGACAACGTGGTTCATGCGAACCTGCTGGCGGCCGAGGCGCCGGCGGAAAAAATTTCCGGCACGGTGATGAACGTTGCCACCGGAAAGCGGATTACACTGAAGGAAACTTTCCGGATACTGCGCGACCTGACGGGCTACAGCGGCGAGCCGGCCTATGCGGCTCCGCGCACGGGGGACATCCACGATTCGCTGGCGGATATCAGCCGTGCGCAGGAGTGGATCGGCTACACGCCGCAGGTGGATTTTCGCGAAGGGCTGCGCCGGACTGTGGAGTGGTATGCGATGACCGAGGGCGAAACCGGAGAGCATACCCGGAAGCTGCCAGTGGCACGATGATGCCGCGGCAGAGAGAAGTTTTTTGCGGTTGTTGATGGCGTTTCCCGGATTCGCGTTGCGTTTGATCTGTTCACTTTGACAGAAAAGGAACTGGGGTTCCCGTTTGCCTGAGGTTTCTCAAACGCCAGACGCATCCAGTTTGTCTGCCCGAAGCGGGTCTGCGTCCGCTCCTGCGCGGGCCGGCTCTTCGATGTCCCTGCGAGCGGCGGCGCTGGCGGTCCTTGCGCACAGGCGTTTTGTCCTCGGCACCATTTGCGGTCTCCTTCTTCTCTGCCTGTTGTACTGCCTGGCGGCTCCCAATCAATATGAAGCGCGCGCGCGGGTGGCCTTGCGCCTTGGGCCGGCCACATCGCTGAGCCTGGGCGCCCCGGATGTTGTCCCGTCGAATTCCGCCGCGCTGGGAATGGCGGAGATGGAAACGCTGGCGAATGTCTTCCGCAGCGATCAGCTTGCGTGGAGCGTCATTCTGGATCGCAGGCTGTATGGCGATTCCGATTTCAACGGAAGTTTTGCCAAACGCTTTCCCGGCTTCAACCCCGCATCCCCGGACTCGCAGGCGGAAGCCTATCTGCTGGATCGCTTTCAGAAGCGGCTTCAGGTGCGAACCATTCCGCGCACGCTTCTGATTGAGATTCGCTTTCGCACGCGGAATGCGCGGCTCTCCGCGGATGTAGTGAATGCGCTGATTCGCGCTTTTCAGCAGCAGGAGGAAGAGGCGCGTTTTGCGGCGGCAAGCGAGGCAACAGCGTGGCTGGACAATCAGCTTGCGGAGCTGAAAACGAAGGCCGATGAGCAGGACCGGCTGCTGGCCGGGTTTGAAAGACAGCATGGCGTTTTGATCGGGCCTCAGATTCCTCAGAGCGGCCAGTCGGGGCAGCACCTGACGGCCCTGGCGGAGGTGGATGAGCTTTCTCACGAGCTTGTGGAGGCGACTTCTGACCGGATTCTGCGCGAAGCGGAATACAGAGCGGCATTGCAGGGCGATCCTGAGCTGGTTCTGGCTTCCGATCCGCATCTGCGGAATGAGAGCGGCAGTTTGCCGATTGCCGCATTCCGCCAGATTCGGATACGAAGAAGTGATCTCGAACAGGAGCTGGCGCAGTTGAGCCTGGAACACGGGCCCAACTTTGAGCGCACAAAGGAGATTCGGCTTCAGCTTGCCGATCTGGACAAACAGTTGCAAACCGAAGACTCGCGGCTGCGGGAGAGCCTGCGCAGCGCGTGGCAGGCTGCGCTCGATCGCGAGCAACTGCTGCGGCAGAACCTGGCTGAAAAAACCAACGAGGGCTACCAGACAGCGGCGGCGGCGGCGCAGTATGAAGCGATGCGCGGCGAGGCCGATGCGACGCGCGAGCTTTACCTGCGCACGCAGGAGAAAGTGCGCGAGGCGGGGTTGGCGGCCGGCGCGCAGGGAACGGAGATCTGGGTTGTGGATGCGGTGCGGCCGCCGGTGAAGCCTGCGGCGCCGAATCTGCCGTTGTACATGGCTATCACGCTCTTTGTTGCCGTATGGCTGGCGGTTGGAGGCGCATTGGCGATGGAATCATGGAAATCCTCGAGTGTGGCGAGCGCTGCCGTGTTTCTCGTGGTGCTTGCATCCTGTTTTGCGGCTCATGCGCAGGCGCCGACGCCGAACACATCCGGCCTGCCGAGCGGAGTGGCGCATCTTCCCGCGACTCCGGATACGAAAGTTACGCCGAATCCGAAGGAGGCTCCGAGCGTTTGGAATAGCGCAAGCAGCGAGATCGCCGGCCCGCAGGCGCAGAGAGGGAATGCCGCGGGCGCGCCGGCGCCGGGACGGCTGGTTCCCGGAGATGTGCTCGATGTCAGCGAGTTTCACACGCCGGAATTCCGCTCCACGGTGCGCATTTCCGAGGCGGGCACGGTAATGCTTCCCATGATTGGCGAAATCAGGCTTGCCGGGCTGGATGAGGACGGCGCTTCACACGCCATTGCGGACGAGCTGGTGAAGAAAGGAATTCTTCTTCATCCGCAGGTCTTTGTGCTGGTGACTCAGTTTGCCGCGCAGGATGTGAGCGTGCTGGGAGAAGTGACGCGTCCCGGCGTGTATCCCTACACCGCGCACCATCGGCTGCTCGACTTGATTGCGGCATCGTCCGGCCTGAGCCCTGCTGCGGGCAACGTGGTCACGATTTATCACCGCGATCATCCGAATGCGCCGCTCCAGGTTGCATTGAGCCAGGGCGCGGAAGACGAGGCGCATAATCCTGAGCTTTTGCCGGGAGACACCGTTCAGGTGAGCCGCGCAGGGCTCGTCTACGTGATCGGAGATGTCATCCGTCCCGGCGGCTTCACAATGGAGCCGCAGCAGACGCCTACGGTTCTCGAAGTGCTGGCGCTGGCCTGGGGGCCTTCGCAAAATGCCGCATCCACAAAGGCGCTTTTGATTCACGAGCAGGCAGGCGGCGGGCGCACGGTGACTTCACTCAATCTGAAGCGAATGCTGCTCGGACGCGATCCGGATATACCGATCCATGAGCACGACATCCTGTTCGTGCCGGACTCGGCGGCGAAGAACCTGTGGAATCGCTCGATGGAATCCGTGGTGCAGTCGGTTGCCGGCGTCAGCATTTATGCGGGCCTGGTGTATTCGCAGAGGTTTTAGCCATGAGAACCGCGGCCTGGTTTTTGCTCGTGGTCTTCGCCTTCGCAATCCCGTGGGAGTATTCGCTCGATCTGGGCGAGCCGTGGGGCAATATCGCGCGCATTGTGGGCGTGGTTCTGCTTCTTGCGGCGGTTCCTTGCGTTCTCCAGGCGGGCCGCATTCGCACGCCGGGTTCTCTGCAGTGGCTTGCGCTGGCGCTCTACGTGTGGATGAGCTGCACTACGCTCTGGAGCATCGATCGCGCCGCTTCGCTCGACCAGGTTCGCGGAGCATTTCAGGTGATGATGGCGGTCTGGATGATGTGGGAGTTTGTGGAGAGCCCGCGGGATCTGCG
>JASHPD010000077.1 GCA_030038315.1 Acidobacteriaceae bacterium | reverse complement strand
CGTGGCAAAGGTGCGCAAGGTGCTCAAGATCGCGCAGGAGCCGATCTCGCTTGAAACGCCGATTGGCGAGGAAGAGGATTCGCACCTCGGCGACTTCATCGAAGACCGCCAGGCTGTCTCGCCGTCGGAGGCTGTCATCAGCGTGAACCTGAAGGAGTACACCTCGCAGGTGCTGCGCACGCTCACGCCGCGCGAAGAGCGCGTCATCAAGATGCGCTTCGGCCTCGAAGACGGCTCCGAGCACACGCTCGAAGAAGTCGGCCAGAGCTTCCAGGTAACGCGGGAGCGCATCCGCCAGATCGAAGCGAAGGCCCTGCGCAAACTGCGCCATCCCAGTCGCAGCCGCAAGCTGAAAGCCTTTGTGGAAGGCGTGAAGGAACTATAACTGCACTTCGATTCACAAAAATGAAGCCGCAGTCCGAAGATTCGGACTGCGGCTTTTTGTTTTCCGGTCTTTTGAGAAGAAGCCAGTCACTGGTGGTCATAGCTGATCACGCGCACCAGTTGCCAGCTTCCGGTTGCCTTGCTCCATACATTGGTAAAGCGGGCCGTTGCATCCAGATGTTCCTGTCCATCCTGCCCTTGCGAGTAAAAACGGTGTATGCCAGCTTGAATAGCACCAAATCCCGGAGCTGCATTCACGATGAGTGAATCTGCTTGCAACTCTCTTCTCAGCCGTATGCCTTCCGCGCATCGGTTCCGTAGGGCCTGCAGATTCTCTTCGTAGCCAGTCTTTCCAGTGTGGTCCTGATAGAACTCCAGATCTTTGCTGAGAAAGCTGGCATATCGATTTACATCACAGTTGGAAAAGGCATCATAGAGCTCCCGGTCCGCAGTCGTGATCTCCTGCACGAGCTGCTGGTGAGGCAGAAGTCCTGGAGCCGGCTTCAGTGCGATGCTTGCATGGATATCATTACCGGCCGCGACTCCCGTCAAGCTGCCTGTATGCAAGTCGAGCGTGACATCCAGGCCTCCCGCGGCGTCGAGATGAAAGTGTATGTGATGATGCTCGAAGGCGCCGTTTGTCCAAGGGGTTTGCTGGTCGATTGTTCGACCCATGCTTCCTTTGAGAATCGGCGAAGTCTGCTGTACAACCAGGACTGCTGTGTCATGGCTGATCTTGCCATCTGGATTGGTGAGAACAAAATCTCCGAACCAGACGCCAGTAAGAGCGAGGTCTTTGTGCGTCTCTGCGGAGTGAGCATAGAAGCCGCATGGCAGTAACAGAGCCATAAGCAGAAGCGGGCGGGCTGGGAGCATTTCTCCTCCTATCAATGCAGTACGCCGCGGAGAGGATTATTGTTCCAAGGCTTTTTATGGAACAGAGCGGAGCGTTTATTGAGCAAGCCGATTATGTAAGGTGCATGATCCTTATCCGAAAACATGCTGCGCACAAGAATTCTTAATGAATCAATCGTGGTATCCCTCTGCTAGAATCCGCTTGGCTGCGATAGGTGCGCTTTGCTAAAACGTTTGTGCACGCATTGCAGGCCACACTCAACAATCCCAGGAGTCACGCGCGATGAAAGCCATCTCCCGCCGGATGTTCGGCAAGACCGCAGCCGCTACTGCAGCAGTAGCCGCGAGCGGCGTTTCCCTTCCCGGCATTGCCTTTGGACAGACGGAGGAGCACAAGCGGCTTCCGCTTGGATTTCCGGACGGCTTCAAGTGGGGCTGCGCTACGGCTGCGTATCAGATTGAAGGCGCGGTGAAGGCGGATGGGCGCGGGCAGACGAACTGGGACATCTTTGCGCATACGCCGGGCAAGACGCGCAACGGCGACACCGGCGACGTGGCGGATGATTCTTACCATCTCTACAAAGAAGACACGCGGCTGCTCAAGGATCTCGGCGTGCAGACCTACCGCATGTCGATCGCGTGGTCGCGCATCTTTCCCGAAGGGCGCGGCGAGCCGAATCCGAAGGGGCTTGACCATTACAACCGTGTGATCGACGAGCTGCTGGCCAACGGCATCACGCCTTATATAACGCTCTTCCACTGGGATCTGCCCGCGGCACTTCCCGGCGGCTGGCAGAACCGCGACACCTCGAAGGCCTTCGCGGATTACGCAGCTTATACGACGAAACACCTGGGCGACAAGGTGAAGCACTGGATGACGACCAACGAGTTCGTCTGCTTTACCGATCTCGGTTACCGTTACGGGCAGTTCGCGCCGGGGCTGCGGCTGCCGGATGGTCCGGCGAACCAGGTGCGGCATCACGGTATTCTGGCGCATGGCTTGGGCGTGCAGGCGATTCGCGCGAATACCTCATCCGACACGCAGGTGGGACTGGCGGAGAACGCTGGCGTCTACGTGCCCGTGATCGAAACCGAGGAGCATATTGCGGCGGCGCAGAAGGCCACGCGTATTCTCAATGCGCCCTTCCTGACGGCGCTGATGGAAGGCAAGTACATCGACGAGTATTTGCGGCACGAGGGCGCGAATGCTCCGAAGGTTGAACCGGGCGACTTCGAGGCCATCGGCAGCAAGCTGGACTTTGTGGGCCACAACGTCTACGCGCCGGAGTATGTGCGGGCCAGCGATTCGCCGCTTGGCTTCACTGTGGAGCCGCATCCGAAATCCTATCCGCACATGGATTCGCCGTGGCTCAACATCGGCCCGGAGTGCATTTACTGGGCGGTGCGCAATGTCTGCGATCTCTGGCATCCGGAGGGCATGTACATCACGGAAAACGGGGCTTCATCGACGGATGTACTGACGCCGCAGGGCCGCGTGGAGGATATCGACCGCCTGATGTACCTGCGCAACTACATTACGCAACTGCACCGCGCGACGGCTGAAGGCTATCCAGTGAAGGGCTATTTCCTGTGGAGCCTGCTCGACAATTTCGAGTGGGCTGACGGCTACTCGAAGCGCTTCGGCATTCACTACGTGGATTACAAGACGCTGAAGCGTTATCCCAAGCTGAGCGCGGAGTGGTACAAGACGGTGATTGCGAAGAACGCGGTGGTTTAGGAACGAGCAAAAAAGCAACTGCAGATCCTTCGCTTCGCTCAGGATGGATGACAACCTCAGAGACAAGCAGAAAATGAAAGCGGTGCGGACATTGCACAATGTCCGCACTGCGTGGTTTTGATTCACTTAGTTCTTGTGCTCGCTGCCTTTGAGTTGCGGCATCGTTGTTCCGGTGCTGAGCGAGATCAAGCCGCTTTCGGCATAGGTGAGCAGCTTTTCGCGGGTGTCGGTAATGTCGAGGTTGCGCATGGTGAGCTGGCCGATGCGGTCGCGCGGGCTGAAGGTCGACTCGGTCTTCTCCATGCTGAGGCGCTCGGGGTGGAAGGTCAGGTTCGGCGACTCGGTGTTGAGGATCGAGTAGTCGTTGCCGCGGCGCAGTTCCAGCGTGACCTCGCCGGTAACAGGGCGGGCGACCCAGCGCTGCGCGCTCTCACGCAGCATGATGGCCTGCGGGTCGAACCAGCGGCCCTGGTAGAGCAGCCGGCCCAGCTTGCGGCCGTTTTCGCGGTACTGCTCGATGGTGTCCTCGTTGTGGATGCCGGTGATGAGACGCTCGTAGGCGATGTAGAGCAGTGCGAGGCCGGGAGCCTCGTAGATGCCGCGGGATTTCGCTTCAATGATGCGGTTCTCGATCTGGTCGCTCATGCCGAGGCCATGGCGTCCGCCGATGCGGTTGGCTTCGAGCAGCAGCTCGACAGGATCGGTGATCTCTCTTCCGTTGAGCGCAACGGGCACGCCCTCGTGGAAGCGCACGGAAACCTCTTCGCGCTTCACGTCTACGTCATCGCGCCAGGATGCGACGCCCATGATAGGCTGCACAATGCGAATGCTGCTTGAAAGAAGCTCGAGATCCTTGGCCTCATGCGTTGCGCCCAAGATGTTCGAGTCCGTTGAGTAGGCTTTTTCCGCCGACATTTTGTACTCGAAGCCCGACTTCTGCATGAAGGCGGACATTTCCGCGCGGCCGCCGAGCTCGTCGATGAAGGCGGCGTCGAGCCACGGCTTGTAGACGCGCAGGTTCGGGTTGACGAGCAGGCCGTAGCGATAGAAGCGCTCGATGTCGTTGCCCTTGAAGGTGGAGCCGTCGCCCCAGATATCGACTGCGTCCTCTTTCATCGCGGTCACGAGCATGGTGCCGGTGACGGCGCGGCCGATGGGCGTGGTGTTGAAGTAGGTCACGCCGGCGGTGGAGATGTGGAATGCGCCCGATTGCAGCGCGGCGATGCCTTCCTGCACGAGCTGGAGCCGGCAGTCGATGAGACGCGCTTTTTCTGCACCGTATTCGAGTGCTTTGCGAGGGATGGCTTCGTAATCGGTCTCGTCAGGCTGGCCGAGGTTGGCCGTGTAGGCGTAGGGACGCGCGCCCTTCTGCTTCATCCAGTGCAGCGCGGCACTGGTGTCCAGTCCGCCGGAAAAAGCGATGCCGACTTTTTCGCCGACGGGGAGATGCTCAAGAATGTTCGACACGGCAAAACCTCAAAATCTTTCAAAAGGGTGCTTCGCGGACCCATGCAAAACGGTGCGAATCTTTATTTTACGGTTTGGAGATTGGCGGGAGATGAAAGCACTGCACGCAGCGGGCTGCGGCCTTCGGCCGCCTGGGGGCATTTGTGGTGAAGGGAGATTTGTGAGCGTATCTGACTGAATTTTAGCGGCTCCGGGTGTGCACTGATTTTGGTGCAAATGGAGGTTACTAAAGTCCAATGGTCCAGGGAGTAGTGTTACATTACCCCCTCCAAAAAAAGTTTTGTATGCGGCGTCTACAATCCATTGAATACAGGCGTGTTAAGGTCGAAAAATCATGTGAGAATCCATATTCGCTTTTTGTTTTCTTTTGTTTAGAATCAATGGCTTGCAGATGAAGGACACAGATTTACAGAATCACAGATTCTGGTGGTTTGGAGAATATTTTTTCGGGAGATCCTGAATGCGAAAAGGCCTGGTTCCGCTTGGGAGCCGGGCCTTGGTTTTGTTGCTGATTTAAGGATGGCATATTTGGGGGTAATTCTTTGCAAAGTTTCTTCACAGATTGGAGATTTAGTTTGCGGTGGGTTGGCGGGAGTGCTTTCCCACATCTCCAAATGCTGGAGATGTGGGGCACCCGGCTATTCATCAGCGACGGTCGAGTTGAACCAGTAAGCGCTTCTCGCCAGAATGCTGAGGTCAGGATTGGGCTTCGCAAGCTCGACCTGAATGCTGTGAAATCCAATCGAATGCTGATTCGGTTGGAAGCCGAGCATGTAGGAATCTTTTATATCGACGCTTGTCTCAAGGAAAGCCGAGTTAAACGAACGCTGATCGCTAAATCGCGTACAATTTCCACCCGTGATTGCGGCAATCTCTGCGGCGGTATTGTTGTTGAGGCCTTGGATTGCTCTACCGAATGCGCCTGAAAATCGAAAAGATGCTGCGTTGTGCCGGGAAACATGGTGTGTTTTCAGGCCTGGAAAAACCAGACTGTAAACGGTCGTGCTGGATGTTCCAAGTTGCTTGAGCAATTCCTCGGCAGAAGTTGTGCTCCCTCGATCTGTATCTTGACTCAGCAGTAGGACTACGCGGCGGAATCTTCCGGGCTCAGCTTCTAATTGCTGAACGCCAAAATGTACCGCGTCTCGGATTGCCGCGCCATTGTCTCCTGAATTCAGGTGCGTCAGTTCGTACATCACACCATCCGAACGCGCGGGGAAATGCCAGATTTGCTCGATTTTGCTATCGAAGGTTATCAGCGTAGTTTCGTGCTCGGAATTTGCAAGAAGGCTTTTTAGCAGTACGGGGAAATCCGTATAGCTGGCGAATTGCCGGCCGGCCGAGCCGCCGGTTTGCACAAGCAGAATGAGCGAAATTGGAAGATGGCCGGTTGTTTCCATCACGACCTTTTGCGGAATTCTCTGATCGAAGAGCTTGAACTGGCCTGCGTTCAGGTTCCGCACTGCTTCATTCGATGCGGATCGCACGAGAGTTGGAACGGAGACAAAAGTCGAGGTGGTCTCCAATAACGAAGACGCGTTCGGCGTGGTTATTGCATCCTGCGCCATGGTTGTGCAGCCGAGGAGGCTGATTGCTAATAGAGGAATGACTCGAATCACGCCGCATTTCCTTTCGATAAATACTGTAATCCGAATTTTCAGGCTGACATATTTGGACGTAATTCTTTGCAAGATGGGGTGGGGAAATTTGAGGTACTCGTTATCCCACCCATCGCGCGATAATGCCGCGCGATGAATGGGGCACCCTCGGTGTTGCTGGTGCTGGCGAAAGACAAAGACAAAAGCAACCGCAGATCCTTCCCTCCGCCTGAAAAACGGCTGCGGTCAGGATGACACCTCAGTAGTTTTGTGGATGTTGAAATGTGTTTTGGATAATGTAAGGGCCCGAGCGGATAACCACGCGGGCCGTGTGAATTGCCTAGCGGTTTACGCTACCGGATGCTTCAGGATTGTTGAGAGTGCTGTGAGGCGGTTGGCGTCGGCGGGGTCTTTGGCTCCGGCAACGCTTGAATCGACTTGTGTGGCCAATTCGTTTAGCTTTGCTACCTGCTTCTTTTTGAGATGCGACTTCTCAGCTTTGTTAATCGCCTTGCGTAGCTCGGCGATCTGCGAGGCGGGCAACGCCTGCGAGCGCTCTAGCTGATCGACGTATGCCTTAGCGACGATGAGGCTCGACGGCCACTCGATCTTTGGCTGGTCCTGCACGTTCAGCACGTCGAAATGGACCAGATTTGCGGCGTCGATTTCGTTCTGGGTGAGGTACTTGGTCGGCTTGAGCTTGAAGACATCAAGGCCGCGGGCGATTTCCGAGCCGTAGATGGCGCCGTTGTACCAGTAGGCGGACCAGTAGCCGCCGAGGACGAGCTGCTTGGCGTCGATGGGGCCGCGATCGAAGTAGCCGATCTCGTAAGGGTGCATGGGATCGGTGAAGTCCATGATGGAGATGCCGCCCTGGTACCACGCCTGCGCTTCGATATCGCGGCCGGGGACGGGGATGAGCGAGCCGTTGTGCGCGACGCAGTTTTCGGTGTCGGTTTGCGCGGCGTCCATCTTGTAGTAGTTGTCGAAGTGGAGCTTGTCGCCCTTGAGGGTGAAGATGGAGTCCGCGCCCCAGTTGAGCGGGTCGGTGGTGCGGCAGCGCGGCTGCATTCCGCCGCCCCACTCGTCGGTGAAGACGACCTTGGTGCCGTCATTCGAGAAGGTGGCCGAGTGCCAGTAGGAGTAGTTGGGGTCGCTGACTGCATCGACGCGGACCGGGTGCACGGGGTCTTTGATGTCGAGCAGGATGCCGTTGCCGGAGCAGGCTCCGGCGGCGAGGCCTACGGCGGAGTACACCGTAATGTCGTGGCACTGGTTGGTGTCGCGCGGCGTTTCTTCCGCGAGGTCGCGCTTGGTGGTTCCGCCGCGCTCTCCGGGATGGCTGCCGCCGTTGGTCAGGCCGTTGATGACGCCGGTGCGCGCATTCATAAAGACGCGCGGATGGGATACGACCTTGGCGTCTTCAGGGTGCGCAAGAGGAACCTTGATGACGTCGATGCGGAAGAGCGAGGTGTTGGGGTCTTTTTCCGGAGACTCATCGGAGCAGCCGGCCAGCTCTTCCGAGGGGCGCACGAAGGACGTTCCCGAAACGTAGACGTAAACATCGTCGGGATCGTTGGGGTCGATGAGCAGCGTGTGCGTGTGCGAGCCGCGGCAGGTCTGCACGGCGGCTACCTGCTTGGGGTGCTGAATGTCGGAGATATCGAAGATGCGCACGCCGCGGAAACGCTCCGGGTTGGCGGGCGGAACGTGGGGGCCGTGCAAGGCCTCATGCGCGCCAGCTACAGCCGGCGGCGCGGGCGGCGGCGGAAAACCCTGCGCGCCGCAGTCGAGGCGGCCGTTAGGCATTTCGACGGACATGAAGAGCAGGTTTTTGTAGACGGAAACGTCGCCCTGGCCGCCGGGGCAGACCAGCGTGGTGAGCAGCCTGGTTTTCGCCGGGTCGGCGATGTCGTAGATATCGACGCCGTAGAAGTTGCCCTGGAAGAGATAGTTGCCCTCGAAGGCGAAGTCCGAGTTGGCAAAGGCGAGCTGCGCGATCACCATCTGCATGGGCTTGGACATCCTGGAGGTGTTGCTCACGCCGAGGATGGCGAGCGTCTTCTGCACCTCGGGATCGTCGGGCGAGCTGGCGTGAATCTGGAAGACATCCGGCTTCTTGAGGAAGATCAGGTGGTCCATGCCGGAGATAGCTTCGCTGGCGTCATACATGCCGGCCTTGAGGCCCACGCGGGGATCGTTCGTTGTGGAGCCCTGTTTGTCAGGTGTTGGCGCGGCGACGGGTTCGGTCGGGGCGGTCTGCGCCGGGGCTACGGCGGCCAGCGCGGCGCCCAGTGCAGCTCCGAGTGCGGTTGCAACCAGATAGTTTCGAAGATGCGTCATTGGATCTCCTTGAGGATTCGCTGCATGATCTTGATCTCGGCGCGCTGCGTGCTGTCCACGTCGGTGGCGAAGTTGAAGAGCTCGGCGTCTTCGCCTGCGCCGGGTTCGTTGAAGAGATCTTTCACCATGATGAGCGCGCCGCCGTGGTGCTGGATCATTCCGGTGAGAAAGAGACGGTCGAACTCCCTGCCGTGCGCTTTGCCGAGCGCGTCCATCTGCGCGGGCGTCAACATGCCGGGCATCAGGCCCATCGGCTTGCCGTTTCTATCCATGCCGGGCATTCCGGGCATCTCCATCGAAGTGGGCTCGCCGCGCGCCGTGAGCCAGCGCTTCATGAACTTCATCTCGTCGGTCTGCGAGAGGCTGATGCGCTTGCCGAGGGCGCGCACTTCGACGTTGTCCGTGCGCGAAGGGATCATGGCCGTCATCACCACGGCCTGGCTGTGGTGCATAATCATGCCCTGCATAAAGTCCACATCGGCGGGCGTGTCTTTGGGCAGGGCAACGGTCGCGTCTGGCGGAAGCGTCTTCGACGGCGCGCCCGGAGGCCCGGGCTGGACGATTACGGGTTGCGAGGATTGCTGCGCTGGAGAGACCGTGCACGCAGCCGCAAGACACGCCAGCCACGCGGCACGCCGCACATTTCGATAGCAAAATTGAGCTTGATAACCAGCAGTTGCCATTTCGCGTGCTTACCACACTAACACGCCGCCGCGACGATGCAAGAGCGAAAATGTCAACCGCGTCGATCCCGCCGGACCCTTAGCCAGATAAAAAAGATGGGTTTCTCCGATAAAATAGACAGGATGGCGAAGTTCAAGCGAGACACGGTGCGCGGGCTGGCGATCCGGGCCAGCCGTAAGGCGCGGGAGTACGCGATGGTGGCGCACGCGCTGGCCTCCACCGACCACCCGGTGCTGGCGCAGATTGTGCCGGCGCGCTTCTGCAACCTGAGCTGCGCTTACTGCAACGAGTACGACAAGGTCTCTGCGCCGGTGCCGCTCGAAGAGATGTTTCGCCGCATCGACCACCTGGGCCGGCTGGGCACGGCGATGGTGGGCATCAGCGGCGGCGAGCCGTTGACGCATCCCGAGCTGGACGAGATTGTCCAGCGCATCCGCAGGAACGGCGCGATTGCCGGCATGATTACGAATGGCTATCTGCTGAACGTGGAGCGCATCGAGCGGCTGAACCGCGCGGGCCTCGACCACATGCAGATCAGCATCGACAACGTCATTCCCGACGAGGTTTCGAAGAAGAGCCTTAAGGTGCTGGACAAGAAGCTCCAGATGCTGGCCGAGCACGCGGAGTTTCACGTGAACATCAACTCGGTGGTTGGCGGCGGCTTTAAAGACCCGAACGATGCGCTGGTGATCGGCAAGCGCGCGCTGGAGCTGGGCTTTGAATCGACGATCGGCATCATTCACGACGGCGATGGGCAACTGAAGCCGTTGAATGAGGCTGAAGCGCGGGTCTACTTTGCGATGCAGAATCGCAGGAAGTCGAACTACGCGCAGTTCGACAAGTTTCAGGAAGCGATTGCCAAGGGATTGCCGAATGACTGGCGCTGCCGCGCCGGCTCGCGCTA
>JASHPD010000076.1 GCA_030038315.1 Acidobacteriaceae bacterium | reverse complement strand
GAGTTCCTGACAAACGTATTTCTATTCCTCATGCTTTAACCCTCCGCCTCCGCAAGTTTCTCCTTGCGCCTGCTGTGAATCACCAGGTACACCGCCGGAACCAAAAAGACGGTGACGATCACCGACAACCCAAGTCCGCCGATCACCGCGCGAGCCAGCGGCGCATACTGCTCACTGCCCGCCTCCGCGCCAACCGCCATCGGAATCATGCCCAGCAGCGTCGCCAGCGAGGTCATCAGGATCGGCCGCAGGCGAACCTTGCAGGCCCGCACCGTCGCATCCAGCAGCGGCATCCCCTGCTCATGCAGAATTCCGGAGAACTCCACAATCAGAATGCTGTTCGAGACCACAATGCCGGTCATCATAATCACGCCCATCAGCGACATGATGTTCAGCGTGCTGCCCGTGACAAGCAGAATGAAGACCACCCCCGCAAGCCCCGGCGGAATCGCCATCAGGATGATGAACGGATCGATGAACGATTTGAACTGCGCCATCAGAATCAGGTACACCAGCAGCACGGCAAGAATGAGTCCCAGGCCGAACTCCTTGAATGCCTGGTTCATGCTGACCACCGCCCCGCGCACATTCAAAACCGTGTTGCGGTCATGCTTCGTTTCGCTCAGCAGCTTGTCGATGCGCGCGCCCACGCCCTGCAGCGCTTCCGTCTTCGTGGCAACGTAAATATCAATCACGCGCCGGATCTGCTGATGATCCACTTCCGTCGGCGTATTGATCTGCTGGATCGAAGCAACCGCTCCCAGCGGCACATAGCCGGTCAAATTGCTGCCCGCCGGCGCGGAAATCGCCGCGGAGGGACTCGCCGCGCCGCCCTCCTGCATCGGGTTAAAGCCTTCTGTCTTTGCTCCGCGCAGAGGAATGTTCTGCAAATCCTCAAACGACATATTGTTCAGCACGTGGTTGGCATACTGCACCGTAACCATGTAATTGTTGCCGCTCTTTGGATCGATCCAGTAGCTCGGCGCAACCTGGCCGTCCGAAGTCAGCGCCGTAATCACGTCATCCACCACGTCCTGCGCGGAAAGCCCGATCAGGCTCGCGCGCTCACGGTCGATATTCAACGCAAGCCCCGGATAATCCAGGCTCTGCGGAATATAAACGCTCGCCACATTCGGCATCGCCTTGATCTTCGCCGCCAGTTGCAGCGCCAGGGCATAGGCGCCATCCATATCCTGCGACTGAATCTGAATGTCGATCGGCGCGCGAAGCCCCTGGTTAATGACGGAGTCCACCAGGCCGCCCGTGTAATAGTACGTCGAAAGCTCCGGCAACTGCCGTGAAACCTGCTCCTGCACGCGGCGCATGTACCCGTAGCTGCCTACGCTGTTTCCCTCCCTGAGGCTCACCTGCACAAAAGCCGTATCCATCGAAGCATTCGTCGTGTAAATCGCCGAAAGATCGGGATAGACGCCGATGTTTGAAACAATCATGCCAAGGTCCTTCGGCGGAACAATGCTGCGAATCACGTTCTCCACCTTGGCAATGTAATCGTTGCTCACTTCCAGCCGCGTGCCGCTCGGCATTCGCACATCCATGACAAACTGCCCCGGATCGGTGCGCGGAAAGTAAGCGCGGCCAAGAAACGGAAACAGCGCCGCAATCATCAGCACAATCCCGCCGAAGATCAGCGCCGCCGTGCGCTCGGGCCGCTGCATCGCGCGCTTCGCCAATTCCTCATACCAGTTCAGCATCGCCTGGAACTTCGCATTGAACCAGCGATCGAAGCGGGCAAAGAAAGTTGTCCGCGCGTGATTCTCTTCCCCTTCGTCTGCAACGCGGATGAACTTGGAACAGTAGAGCGGCACCACCGTCATCGCAAAGAAGTACGAAGCAAAGATGGAGAACACCACGCCAAGCGCAAGCGGGGTAAAGATGTACTTGCTCACGCCGGAAAGAAACGTCACTGGAAAGAAGACGATCGAAGTCGTCGAAGTCGCGGCTAGCACGGCTAGCGCAACCTCCATGCCGCCTTTTTCCGCGGCCTCCTGCGGCTCCATGCCCATCTCCATAAAGCGGAAGATGTTTTCGAGCACCACCACCGAGTCGTCGATCAGGCGCGAGAACGCCAGCGCCAGTCCGCCCAGCAGCATCGTGTTGATCGATCCGCCCGTCGCATTGACGATCAGTAAACAAACCAGCGCCGAAAGCGGAATCGAAAGCAGCACCGCAAAGGTCGCCCGCGGGCTCCCGAGAAAGATGAGGATCATCAATCCCGTCAGACCAAGGCCGATCCCCGCTTCCTTGAGGAGATTCTTGATCGCCAGCTTGACGAAGACCGACTGGTCGAAGACCACCGCGGTCTTCAGTTGCTGCGGAATATCCACCAGGTGCTTGATCGCCTGCTTGATGCCGTTGACGATCGTGATCGTATTCGCATCGCCGCCCTGCTTGAAGATCGGCACATACACCGAGCGTTGCCCATCGATGCGCACAATGTTGTACTGCAGCGCGCCCGCGTCCACCGCCTTGCCCACATCCGCCACCAGCACAGAGGAGTTCCCCACGGACTTGAGCGGCATCTGGTTCATCGAACTCGCGTCCGGAAACTGGCTGTTGGCGTAAATGTTGTAATCCTTCGTGCCGATGCGTACATCGCCCGCGGGCAGAATCAGGTTCGACGAGTTCACCGCCGTAACCACATCGTTGAGGCTCATGTCGTGCGCCTCAAGTTTCAGCGGGTCCACATAAATCTGAATCTGCCTATACGTTCCGCCATAAGGCTGCGGCACGGATGCGCCCTGCACATTCGAGATCTGGTTGCGCACCTCGAACTGCGCCAGGTCCTTAAGGCGCGTCTCATTCAGTCCTTGCCCCTTGAGCGTTACCAGGCAGACAGGTTGCGTCGAAGCGTCCATGCCAAGCACCACTGGCGGCAGCGTTCCCGGCGGCAGCCGTCGCAGATCGGCCATCGCCAGGTTGGCAATGTTGCTCAGCGCCGCATTCGGATCGGTCCCCGGCTTGAAGTAAATCTTGATTAGGCTCACGCCCGTCAGCGAGCGCGATTCGCTGTGATCCACATTCGCCGCAAGCGTAAAAAAACGCTCAAAGGTGTTGGTAATGTCCGCTTCAATCTGCTCCGGCGGCATACCGCTATAGAACGTCGCCACTACCACCACGGGCATGTCAATCTGTGGAAAAAGATCCACCGGCATACGCGTAACGTTGAAGCCGCCCACAAGCGCAACCACCAGGCACAGCATGAGAATGAAAAAGGGAAAGCGCAGCGCAAAACGAGGCATTAGTTTGTGCCTCCCTGCTGCCCGGCATGGATGTCGATCATACCTCCCGCAACCTGCGCCGCCTCCGATGCCGAAGTCGCCGCCACAATCGGATTCACCTCTTCGCCCTCGGAGTATTTCTCCTGCCCGCCAAGAATCACGCGCTCGCCCGGCTCAACTCCGCTCACAACCTCGGCCAGCTTCGATCCCTGAATGCCAAGCTGCACATTGCGAACGTGCACATGGTTCGTCCCATCCACCACATACACCGCCGTCTGCTGGCCATTCAGCACCACCGCCTCAACCGGAATCGTGACAACATTCTCCACGTGCGCCAGTTGCAGCATCGTATTGGCATACATGCCCGGAGCGATCGCAAGATTCTTGTTGTCCACGTCCACTTCGGTCTCCATCGTGCGCGTCGCAAAACTCACGTTGCGCGTAAAGCGGACAATCTTTCCCGTAAACGATTTGCCAATCGCATCCACGCTCACCTGAAGCTCGTCGCCCACGTGCACGTAGCGCACATCTTCTTCCGGCACCGGCACGCGCAGGCGCAGAATCTGGCTCTGCGCAATGCGCACAATCGGCAGCGCCTGGTCGTTCGAGTTGGTGCCGCCCTGAATCAACGCGCCCGTATCGGCATAGCGCCAGATCACGACGCCGTCCAGCGGCGCGGTCACATTCGTATAGCTTTCAAGCGCCTCCACGCGCTCCTGGTCTGCCGTTGCCGCGCCCATCTGCTGCTGTGCCGCCGCCATCGACGCGCGCGCCGCATCCACCTGCGCCGCCGCGGAGAGATCCTGTGCCTGCGCGTTGTCCAGCTCCTGTTGCGCAATCAAGCCCGGGCGCGTCGCCGCCGCATCCTTCAGGCGCACATACTCGGCATGAAGCGCCGCATGAGTTGCCTGCGTGCGATCGATCTCGCGCTGCGCCCGCGTAATCTCTTCCTTGCTCTGCGCGGCGGCAAAGGTCGCGGCCTCAAGCTGCGCTTTCAGCTCCGGCACCTGCAGCACGGCCAGCACTTCATCCTGATGAACAATGTCGCCGATATCGACATGAATGCTCGACATGTACCCGCTCACCTTGGGATGAACATCGACAACCTGGTACGGCTGGAACTGTCCGGCCAGCGAAAGCGAGCGCGAGATGTTGCCGCGCTGCGCCACTGCCACACGCGCGGAGCGCACCTGCGAAGAAGCCGGGCCACTCTGCGAATTGCGGCAGGCATTCAAGCCAAGGGCCGCGCAAACGGCCAGCACGGATGCGGCCGCGGAAAGATGCTTGTACATAGAAGATGAGCTCCCGGTCAATGGCTGTCTTGCATCCGCTCTCCAAAAGCTCAGGAAGGCTCAAGGATGTGGCGAAATGCACCGATCAGCCGGTCTGTTCTCGTCAGAAAACACACTGAAGCGCAAAACCCAGACTGCAAGTCATGCGTAAATACCGAGTGAAAGCTAGAGAACCGGCGGAGGCCGGAAGAATAAGCCGGAAGAAAAGCAGAAGCAAGTCGTGGTGGAAGCGCGCCGCAACGAAACACGCCGCCACTGCGCCCAGAAGCCGATCGCAGGAGCAACCGTGACAAACACGGCAACCAGCAGGAACCATTGCGCGGGAACAGGCGCATGGTGTACGGAAGCGCTCTGGGAAGCCACTGCAGGCCCGTCGGCGGGACATGCCTTCAGGCACTGAATCGGCAGATGGCTCTCACCTGCCGGGCTGTACCACGCAAATTTCGCTTCCAGCGCAAAGAGGACGGCCAGCAGGCAAAGGCCCATAACTGCCACCGAGTACCTCATCTGTCGCGAAGCGAAGACTCGCATCATGCTTCTCATTTTATCATGCTGCGCTTGCGCGCGCAGTTCACGCACAGCTCTCGCTCCGTATGCTACAAAGGTTGCGGCATACAAGGAGACAGTCGTCGAAGTGCATCCGCTGGCAGGCAAATATGTTGTGACCTTTGACGTGGGCGGCAGCCACATCGGCGCGGGCCTGTGCCGCCTCGATAACCTGGCCCTGCTCCGCACCGTAAGCGGCTCTCTGTCCGCTGTCAACAGCTTCGCGAGCTTCGCCGATCTCATCCACAAGCTAGGTATTGAAGCCGCCGGCGAAGCACATCTCATCGGCGCATCGCTGGCCGTCCCCGGACCATTCGATCTCGAAGCCGGCATCAGTCAGATGCAGCACAAGCTCGAATACCTCTACGGTAAAGACCTCCGCGGCGCGCTCGCGCAGCGTTTCAGCTTCGCACCGGAGCAAGTACGCTTCCTCAACGACGCCGCCGCCTACGTCCTCGGCGAAGTCGGCGGCGGCAGCCTGCGCGGAACCACGCGCTCTACCGGCCTCACCCTCGGCACCGGCGTAGGCTGCGCCTTCGTCGTCAACGGCCGCCACGTCACCAGCGGCGCAGGCGTCCCTCCCGGCGGCGAAATCTGGAACTTCCCTTACGCCGGCGCCACCGTCGAAGACCTCATCTCCACGCGCGCCATCAAAGCCGCATACACGCAGCAAACCGGCAGCGAAAAAGAAGTCGCCGCCATCGCCGAAGCCGCCGCAACTGGCGCAACAGCCCGCGGCGTCTTTGAAAACTTCGGCAACGATCTCGGCAGCGTCCTCCACGACGTCATCGCGCCTTTCCATCCCGAGCGCGTCATGATCGGCGGCGGCATCGCACGCTCATCGCACCTGTTTCTGCCCGCAGCCGAGCGCAAAATCGCCGGTCTCAACTTCACCATCGTCACCGCCACGCTCGGCGATCGCGCCCCGCTCGTCGGCGCAGCCCAGTTCTGGCGCGAAGAAGCTGTGAGCAAAGCCGCCGGCGCTTGATACTCTAATGTTTCTGCGACCACCAGCCCCGGTTCGGCAGTCTTCCATCTCCTGTTCGGCGGCGCGCCCGGTCCTGAAATCGAAGCACCTGATCCTACGCCGGAGTCAACCCGATGCCCGCTGCCGTTGAGAAAGCCCTCGCACGTTACAACCGTTTCCTCCTGCTCGTTGCCGGGCTCGGCGGCTTGCTCTACGGCATTGACGTAGGCATCATCGGCGGCGCGCTGCCTTATCTCGAAGCCACCTCCGGCCTCAACCGCGGACAAATCTCCATCATCGTCGCCGCCGTGCTTCTCGGCAGCGTCTTCTCCACGCTCTTCGCCGGCCTGCTCGCCGACTGGATGGGCCGCAAGCCGCTCATGATCCTCAGCGGCGCAGCCTTCGCGCTCAGCGTGCCCATCATCGCGCTCTCGCAAGGCTTCACAGCGCTCTTCCTCGGCCGCCTGCTGCAAGGCATGAGCGGCGGACTCGTCGGCATCGTCGTTCCGCTCTACCTCGCCGAGTGTCTCCCCGCGGAAAAACGCGGCCGCGGCACCGGCATCTTCCAGTGGCTGCTCACGCTCGGCATCTTCGCCGCCGCGCTCATCGGCATCTACACCAGCTACCACGTCGCAGAGGTCGCGCGCACCGCATCCGCCGACGCGCTCTTCCACGCCAAAGACCTCGCCTGGCGCAGCATCTTCTGGATCTCACTTCCTCCCGGCATCCTCTTCGTCTTCAGCGCCTTCTTCCTCGCCGAATCGCCACGCTGGCTCTTCCGCCGCAACCGCATTGAGGCCACACGCACCGCTCTTCTGCGCTCGCGTACGCCGGAA
>JASHPD010000075.1 GCA_030038315.1 Acidobacteriaceae bacterium | reverse complement strand
ATTGTATGGCCTGGGCGGTGCGTGGTTGCGGCGTGTTGTGCCGGGATTGACGAAAAGCAACGGCAGATCCTTCGACTGCGGTCAGGATGACAACGCATTGAGAAGAGAGCGAAGTGGATTGCGATCCCACCTTTGCGACAAAAACAACTGCGTCGCAAAGATGGGGCACCCGAGTTGGTTGCTGGGCGGAGCTCATGAAAGGCAAAAGCAACGGCAGATCCTTCGACTGCGCGTGGAGCAAAGAACGCTCCACGCTTCGCTCAGGATGACAACGCCGTACGGGCGCGGTGATTCTGAGCGGAGCGCGAGACACAGAAATGCTAGAAGGTGAACCTTGCGCCGAGCTGTAATTGGCGGCTGGTGTTGGCGCTGGTAATTACGCCGCCGCCGGCGACTCCGACGGAGGCGCTGGGCTGGGCGAAGTTGGGGTTGTTGAAGGCGTCGAAGGTATCGGCGCGGATTTCGAGGTGATAGCGGTCGGGAATCCAGAAGGTTTTGCCGAGGCTGAAGTCCACGTCGCGCCAGGCGGGTCCGCGCAGCATGTTGCGGCGCGCGTCGCCGAAGGTGTTGGGCGCGGGAACGGCGAAGGCCGCGGTGTTGAACCACTCGTTGATGGTGGGGTGCGCGAGGGATGGATTGGCGACGACATTGGGGAACCACGAGTAGCCGCAGTAGCATTGCGCGGCCTGCGAGTTGCTTTCGTCGGCGCTGCCGACGACGGGCGTGAAGGGAATGCCGGAGTGCGCCTGGAAGACGCCGGTGAGGCGCCATCCGCCGAAGGCTTCATCGGCGACGCCGCGCAGGGCGAGGGCGCGTCCGCGGCCGAAGGGAAGCTCCCAGGTGGCGTAGCCGTTGACGGTGTTGGTGACGTCGAGCTGCGAGAGGCCGTAGTTGGCGGCGGTGTTGTAGGCGTTCTGCCAGACGTCGATGGTCTCATAGTGGCCGTTGCTGGTGCCGGCATCCATCGTCTTGGACCATGCGTAGTTGAAGAGGAACGAAACGCCGTGCGACATGCGCTTCTCAAGGCGCACCTGGAGGGCGTTGTAATTCGACCAGCCGTCGAAGATGGAGCCCCAGATGTAGCTGTACTGCGGATAGGGCTCGGCCGCGGCGCCCTGGCTCAGCTCGCTCTCGGGCACCTGATCCACGTCGCGGTTGAAGTTGAGGTGCGTGCCCTTGGTGAAGACGTAGCTGGCGTCAAAGAGCGTGTTGGCGGGGAGCTGGCGCTGCACGGAGAGCAGCGCTTCCTGGTAATACTCGATGGGCATGTGGCGCGGGTAGTAGTAGACGCCCTGGCCGTTGTACTTCGAGTTGCTGAAGTCCGATTGCACGGGATAGATGACGGAGCCTGCGGGCGGGCCGGTCTGGAGGGTCCACGGCGTGGGGTAATAGGAGATGCCGGTGGTGAAGTTGGAAGAGTAGCCGTTGGAGCCTTGCGGATTGAGGCCGAGGCCGAGCGCGCCGTCGGTGTAGGACTCGGCGGAGCGCGGGGTGTCAAAGACGCCGTAGCTGGCGCGTATGGCCCAGTTGTTGCGCGGCTGGAAGGCGAAGCCGATGCGCGGCGCCCACTCGTTGACGCCGTCCTGAATGGAGTTGTAACCGCTTTGGCCGCCGTAGATCATGGCGCCGAGGGTGTTGGTGGCGGAGTTGGTGAGGGTGGGATCGAAGCTGCCGAAGCGGTTCTCGATCTCGCCCCAGCCGGATTGATATTGATAGCGCAGGCCGAGGTTGAGGGTGAGATTGGGGAGGATTTTCCAGTCGTCCTGGAAGAAGCCGGCGAGATTCCACATGCGCGCGCCGGTTTCGTCGTAGTCGTAGACGTACCAGCCGTAGACCTGGCCGGTCAGGAAGTCGGCGTAGGGCGAGCCGGAGGCAACGGTGCCGTATCCGCCGGTGGTGTTGGGGTAGTTGCTGCCGGACCAGAACTGCGCAGTGCCGATGCCGTTGAATTCGAAGTTGCCGGAGCTGACGTCGCCCCAGTTGGTGTAGTTCTGATAGCTCTTGTCGAGTTCGCCGCCGAGCTTGATGGTGTGGCGTCCGCGCACGAGGGTGAGGATGTCGCCTTCGACGAAGGCTCCGTCGGCCAGCACGGCGTGGACGCCACCGCCGATGCCGATCTGGCCCGCGCCGTCACCGCCCTCGATGGTGACGTCGGGAAAGATGTTGCCGGGGGCGTTGGCACCGTAGGCCGGCTCGATGCCGAGGGTGGTGGGATAGTTTTTGCCGTAGGTGGCGGGGGTGTATTTATCGAGCTCGCGGACGGCGCCGACGCGGATTTCGTTGAGCAGCGTGGGGCTGATGGTCCAGGTCTCGGTGATCTGCGCGTCCTGGTTGAGGTTGCGCGGGGCCACTGTGCAGTCAAAGCCGAGCGGGCAGAGCGCGTCGATGTCGTCGGTGAGCGCAATGGGATACTCCATGATGGAGCCGGCGAGCTTGTGGTTTGGGGAGATGTTGTAATCCACCTTGCCGACGTACCACTGCGACATGCTGGGCTCGGTGACGACGACGCGATAGTTGTTGTAGAGCGCGGGAGCGGAGGTGCTGGGGTAATTCGGCTCGGGAAAATACTTCTGGATGGCCTGCGCGACGGGGTCCATGCCGCCGGTGATGATGTTGCCCGGGAACTGGGTGCGGTAACACCATGTGGCTCCGTTGTCGCCGCAGACGGTCGAGTCCGGCTCGTAGATCGGATTGGGCAGTGCGGAGAAATCGCCGCTCTTCATCGCGTCGGTGGGCACGGTGGTGGTTTCGACGAACGAGGAGTGCGAGGGATTGCGCTGATAGGTGAAATAGAAGAAGAGCTTGTCATGCTTGATGGGACCGCCGACGCTGCCGCCGTACTCGTTCCAGCGCAGGGGCGTTACGGAGCCGGCGGGAGTGAAGTAGTTGAGGGCGTTGAAGGCGTTGTTCTGGATGAACTCGAAGGCCGAGCCATGCCACTGGTTGGCGCCGCTCCTGAGGATGACGTTGAAGGCGGCGACGCCGGTGCCGTACTGCGCGCCGAAGTTGCCGGTGATGGCCTGCACTTCGGCGATGGAGTCGAGCGGGGGATAGTTGTCGCTGGCATTCACGTCGCGGGGCTGCGTGGCGTCGGAGCCTTCGATGAGCCAGTTGCTGAGATAGCCCTGCGTGCCGTTGACGCCGACGCCCTGGCCGGAAGCGTCCTGGCTGCCGCCGCCGCCGGGGTTGACGCCGGGCAGGCTGTTGGTGAGCTCGTTGTACCAGATGCCGCCGACGGTGGGCGCGTTGAGCACGGTCTCGGTGTCGAAGGTGACGTGCATGTCGGAGCTTTCGGTCTGGAGCAGCGGGGCCTGGCCGGTGACTACGATCTGCTGCGAGGCCGCGCCGACGGCGAGGGTGGCGTTGATGGCGATGGTTTCGACCTGGAGGACTACGCCGGTGCGGAGGTAGTCCTTGAAGCCGGGCGCGGCGACGGCGATGCTGTACTCGCCGGGGAGCAGCGAGGGCACGTCGTAGATGCCGTCGCTGTTGGTGACGGCGCGGGTTTTGACGCCGGTCAACACGTCCGTGACCGTGACCGTGGCGTTGGCGATGACGGCGCCGGTCGAGTCGGTTACGGTTCCCTTGATTTCGCCTGAGTTGGTGTTCTGCGCGGCGGCGCCGGCGGCGCAGAGCATGGCCGCGCACAGGCTCCACAGCAGGCAGCGAATCCATTTCATGGTTATGCCTCCCGAAAAAATTCTTTCGCGGCCGCGCGCGGCGCTCCAGGGTCGAGTGCCCGGATCTTTATACGCGAGAGCGCGCGAGTTCGCGCACTGCACGGCCAGCTTATGCGATACGGACAAGAATGTATGCGTTTCCATCAACTGTGCGAATCCGACGAAAGTCGGAATGGGTGATTTTTCTTTTGCGGGCGCTCATTGCGTTTCGAGCTCAAGCGCGTATTGCGGCACGAGATCGACGGAGCGCAGGGCGAGGATTTGCCCGCCGGAGAATGCGGCGGGGGTGGGGCGCGGTGTTTCGAGGTAAATCGGGGCGTCAGCGCGCAGAGGGAGTATTTCGAGATCGAGGCGGTTTGCGCGGGAGAGGTTGAGAAAACGGTTGAGGCCCACGGTCCATGCCTGCCCGTTGTAGAAGTTGTCGGTGAGCAGCTTGCCTGCGTGATAGAGGCGCGCTACGTCGCCGGTGTAGCGGATGTTGAGGTAAAGATTGTGCAGGCCGGCGGTGGAGCTGGATGGAGTTGCGGCGGGCGGGATGGCGATCTCCCATTTGGCGGCGTGTGCGAACTGCGCTGTCGAGGGGGCTTCGGCTACGCCTTTTGCGCGCCATGCCGGCGCCGGGCCGATCTTGACCGGCGGAACTTTGCCCGCGGCTTGGGTCTGGCGATAGCGCACGGTCCATTGCAGGGGATGCGCCTGCGCGGTGAATTGGGCCGCCTGGCTTGTTGGCTGCGTCTCTGTGAGCGGCAGAGTTGCTTTTGGCGCTTGCGGCGGAGGCGGCGTGAGCGTGAAAGCGAAGCTCGGCGAGCCGGTGCTCAGCAGCCAGGCGTGGGCGTCATCGGCGAAGAAATCCTGTTGCGTGATGAGCAATCGCTGTGCGCCGTTGAGACGGATCTTCCATGCGTCTTCGGCTTCTTTGCGGCTGAGCACTACGAGTTTTACGCGCGCTCCGGTGGTGGAGAGCAGTTCGATGGCGGAATTCAGGCCCGGTTGGATTGCGCGGATGCGGATGGTGTCATTTTGTTTGCTGATTTGCGCGCTTCCGGCGCTGAGTACGCGCGTCTGAGCGGCGTCGATAGCAAACTCCGGGGCGATGCCCGGCGTGGCCTCGAAGTAGAAGGTCGTCTCCCGGCCATTTTGAATTTGCGTGAAAAGCTGCGCGGTGGCGTAGCGCAGGGTGATTCCGCTCAGCGGCAGGTTGAAGGGCCAGATAAAGTATGCACCGGAGGGGATGTTTACGCGATTTTCGGGAATATACAGCGTGCCGCCGGGCAGATGCACCTCAAATTGCGCCAGCGGATGCGCCGGCATTTGCGCGCCGCGCGCGTAGTTGTTGACGAACAGGAAGCCCGCGTTGCCGTGAGCGCGGACGGAGACGCGCAGGACGGTGAGATCGCGCGGATTCTTCGGCTGACGCGTGGCCGGGTAGACGCGCATGGGCGCAAGCTCGGAGCCGAAATCGTTCAGAAAATACTGAAAGACTTTCAGCTTGCGGAAAGACTCGCGCTCCCGGCCGAATTCGCCGAGCGGCGCTTGAAAATCGTAGGACTTGACCGGCACGTCGGTGGGATAGCCAGTGGCCTGCGATTCCTGCAGAGTGGTGAGCTTGCCATCGGGGTTTTCGCCGCCGTGGAAGAGATAGGTTCCGTACAAATTCACGCCGGAGCCGAGCATGACGGGCACGATCGCGGCAACATCGTCCGGCGCGATGACCGGACGGCGATGATAGGTGTCCTCGATACCGCTGCCTGTTTCGGCTGTCAGGAACGGAACCGGTTGCGTGAGGGTGTCATCCGGCGCGTGATCGGCGGCTACGCGGCTTTTTGTGCGGAAGGCGTAGACCTCGGCGGGCGGCCACCGGGTGAGCGAAGCGTCCCACGGCGCATCGGCGTAGCCTCCATAGACGGGCAGCACCGCGTCTTCGGGAACGACGGCGTTGTCCCAGCCGGTGACGAAGTAGAGCGGCACGTCGAGGCCGCTTGCGAGTGCGAGCTTTTTGAGCGTGAGGATGTGCGCAGCGCCCGCGCCGGGGCCGCGCTGCGCGTACTCGTTCTCAAGCTGCACGCCGATGATGGGGCCGCCGTCTTTCCAGAGCAGGCCGCGCACCTGTTGGCCGATCTGCGCGTACCACTGCTGCACGGCATTGAGATATGCGGGATCGTTGCGGCGCGTGGGGCCGGCTTTTACGACCCAGTCCGGCAGGCCGCCATTGCGCGTTTCGGCGTGAACCCACGGGCCTATGCGAATGACAAGAAGAAGGCCGTGGCGCGCGCAGGCCTGGGCAAAGGCGCGCAGGTTGCGCTCACCCTGCCAGTCGAATTGGCCCTTGATCTCCTCGTGGTGAATCCAGATGACGTAGGTGGAGACGATGCCGATGCCCGCGGCTTTCATCTTGAGCAGCTCTTCGTCCCACTCGGCTGCCGGATAGCGCGAAAAATGGAATTCGCCCATTGCGGGCAGCCACGGCTTGCCGTTCTTTGTCAGGTAGCGGCTGTTGAGGCCGATCACGTCGCCTTGCGGGGAGCGCGCGGAGCCTTCGGTGTATCGCGCAGGAACGGGGCCGGGGTCGTTGCCGCCGGCGTCGATGGAGATGACTTCCGGAGTTTGCGCGGCGGCTGCGCAGGCCAGCACGCAAATTGCCACATAACCTGCTGCCATGCACAACAGCACTCGCCGCAATCCCGAGAAGATCAAGCCGGTTCCCGCTTTCCTGAATCTATTCCGCACTGGCGCGCTGTCTCTCTTTGAAAAGCGCGGCGGAAGATCGAATGTACCCGTCCCGGCTCACAATCGCATCCGACGAAAGTCGGACCGGAGCCTGTGCTCCGCGTTCTATGCTCTAGATTTGTGAGAGTTGCATTGATCTCGAACTCGCTGCCATGCAGGGGCGCGCGACTGCTTGTGCTGTGCGCGACGCTGCTTGCGGTTGTTGTCTGTCCGCTTGCCGCGCAGAGGGATTTCGCGGGCTATACGCGACATTTGTGGCTGGCTCCGGATGGGCTGCCGGAGCAGACGGTGCAGGCCTTTGCGCAGACCCGGGATGGATTTCTGTGGATTGGCACGACGGGAGGGCTGCTGCGCTTTGACGGCGCGCACTTTACGCTCTTCGACCGGCAGAACACTCCGGCGCTGCTTGAGAACAGCATCTTTACGCTGACCGTTGCGCGGGACGGCGCGCTGTGGATCGGCACCGAAGGCGGCGGAGTGACGCGCTATTTCGATGGGCGCTTCCGCACGTGGTCCACGCACGATGGGCGCGACGGGCTCTCGAATGATTTTGTCCGCTCGATTGCGCAGGCTACGGATGGAACGATCTGGGCGGGCACGGATAATGGGCTGCTGCGCCTGGACGGAGACCGTTTTGTCCGCGTGGATGGTGCGGGCGGGATTCCGCAGCTTGCGGTTCACGCGGTCTTTGCCGACTCGAACGGGGATCTGTGGGTGGGCGGCTCGCAACTGCTGCGCATTCGCGGCGCATCGGCACGCGCATACACGCTGCCCGGAGTTGCGAGCCAGAATCGCGTGAAATCGATTCTGCGGACGCGGGACGGCACGCTGTGGGTGGGCACGGTCTCCGGCCTTGACCGGCTTGAGCCCGGCGATGTTGCCTTCCAGCGCATTGCCGGGCTGAACGGCACGGTGCGGACGCTGCGCCAGACGGCGGATGGGATTCTGTGGATCGGCACGATTGGGCAAGGCGTTTATATGCTGCGCGGACGGGCGGCCGAGCCGACGGCCGCGCCGCTGGGATTGCCGAGCAATACGGTTCTTAACTTCTTTGAGGATAGCGAGCGCAATTTCTGGATTGGGACGCAGAATGGAATGCTGCGTCTGGCGCGCACGCCGCTGAGCATTGTTCCGCTGCCGCAGCCGAACGACTCCGATTTCGGCACGGTGTACCTGGACCGCGACGGCAGCCTCTGGGTGGGCTCGACGGATCTTTTTCATGTGCGCGGCGGCGTGGTCCGGCGCGAGGTGTTGCCGGGGCTTGCGGGCATTCATGTGCGCAATGTCTTCCGCGCGCGGGACGGCGCGCTGTGGGTGGGCACAGATGGGGATGGAATCTTCCGTCTTGGGAGTGCGGGGACGGCGCACTTTACCACACGGCAGGGGCTGGCCAACAATTTCATTCGCGCGATTGCCGAGGACCACGACGGCTCGATCTGGGTTGCGTGCGATGAGGGCGTCAGCCATATTGCGGGTGCGGCGGATCGCACGCACATTACGAGCTACAGGATGCGCGACGGGCTGGCTTATTTCTCGACGCGCGCGCTGCTGGTGGATGGGCAGGACGATGTATGGATCGGGACGGACAGCGGCTTGAGCCATCTGCATCGCGGGGCGTTTGTGGCAGACGCGGCTACGCGCGCGCTGGCGCAGGACAAGATCTGGGCGATCCATGAAGACACGAGCGGGGAAGACAGAAGCGGGGAAGATACGAGCGGCATCTGGTTCGGCACGCGCAACAACGGACTTTTCCGCTATCGCGACGGGCGCATGACGCGGTTTACGACCGCGGATGGGCTGGCTTCAAACGCGATCTACCAGATTCTCGAAGATGCGTCCGGCCGGTTCTGGATGAGCGGCCCGGGCGGGGTCTCGCTTTTCCGGCGGGGCGATCTCGATGCCCGCGCTGTTTCGCCGCAGCATCCGCTGGCGGTGACGTTTTTCTCGCTGGCGGAGCTTTCCGGCTCGGTGGAGATTTACGGCGGCACGCAATCTTCCGGGGCGATTACGCCGGAGGGCGAGGTGTGGTTTCCGACCAATCGCGGGCCGCTGCACATTGTTCCGGC
>JASHPD010000074.1 GCA_030038315.1 Acidobacteriaceae bacterium | reverse complement strand
CGGAGTCGGCTCTGGCGGCGCTGCTTTGGGTCTTCAGGCACAGTGCGGGCCGGTCATGGCCTGCATCATCAGTCGGGGTAGCCGGAGCAGGTTGTGTGCCGCGCAACTGAAGACAAACAACCAGTCCACCTTGGGAAGCCCGCGTAGTTTCACCTGCCTGACCGGCCCAGTCTGCTTGAGCCAGCCAACCCCCTTTTCGACCAGCCAGCGCCGGCTCAGGCTGATGGCGTATCCAGCGTGGCGCGTGGTGCGACGATCCAGGTTGCTCTTGCGTCCGTTGTCGTTCCTGCTCCCATGCGGTGTTACGTTCAACTCCCGAACCGTGCGCACGAAATCCTCACTGTCGTAAGCCTTGTCAGCGCCCACCGTGATACGCCGGCAGCAATGCTTCTGCCGCTGGCTGAGCATCAGCAGCGCTGCATCGCGCTCGGCCGTACCGTCGGCCGTAGTCACCATCGCGTCGGCAATCAGGCCGTTGCGGTTCTCCACCAGCACATGGCCCAGATAGCTCAGCTTCGATTCCTTTCCGTAGCTCTTCTTGTAGAGCCGTGCGTCGCTATCGGTGGTCGAAGCATGTGTCTGGTTGGAGCGCTTCTGGCCGTGGAAGTCCCCGTCGTCATCGTCCGAGCTGTCCCTGGGCCGGAAACTCTTCTGCGAGGCCCAGGCCTGAATCAGCGTTCCGTCCACGGTGAAGTGCTCGTCACTCATGTACTTTTTCGCCCACCGGTTCACCTCGGCAAAGAACCGCCGCGCCACCTCGGAGTTCAGCAGACGGTCGCGGTTCTTGGAAAACACCGCGTGGTTCCACACCGCATCATCCATGCCCAGGCCGACGAACCACCGGAACAGCAGGTTGTAATCGATCTGCTCGACCAGCAGCCGCTCCGAGCGGATGGAGAAGAAGACCTGCAACAACAGAGCCCGCAGAATGTACTCCGGCGCAATCGACGGCCGGCCCGAGTCGGCATACAGCGCATCGAACTCCGGACTCCGTGATCGAAGCACGTCATCGGTCAGTTTGCGAACCGCACGCATCGGATGATCTTCCGGCACCCGCTGCTCCAAAGACACATAGCTGAACATCCCGTCCTGAATCCGCTCGTCGCCGCGCATGCCGAATGGACGTCGCAACTGCTCAAATGGACCACGCGACGTGCCTATTTCAACAAGTTCCTAGGCCCATTTCGTGGATGTAGCGCTCCTGGAGCTTCGTGCGGTTGACAATCCACAGGCCTTCCTCGATTGGAATCACGTCCACTCCAGCCTGGCTCTTTGGGGTTTTACGGACGGCCGCGGCTCCAAGAAGCTGATTGCCTCCGCCTGCCAGGAACCAGAGCGGAATATCATCGGGGCTGTTTCCCGCCGCCAATCCGAGCTGAACCTCCGGCATGACAAGGCGAGCTACCGCCACGATGCGCGCGACTTCCCACGGGGAACAGCGCGGATGGCTTGAATAGCGCCCGGATGCCGTTGGATTGAAGCGCGAGAAGCGTATGTGGCGAAGGCCCTTTAGCCTTTTGAGATAAAAAAGCTGGCGAATGCGGTCGTCTTCGCTCTCACCGAGGCCGATCAGCAACATTCCGCGCGTGGGAACGCCTTCCTCTTCGCAGATCTCCAGGAGAGCCTTTCTGCTTTGCAGGCTGTCCCCGGGCTTGGCCTGCTGGAATACTTCCTCGTTGATGGTCTCCAGAGAGCTTGTTATGCACGACACCCGAAGGTCCTTCAATCTGCGCACCGTTTCGCGCCCGAAGGAGGGACCGAGATTGACCTCGATGGCGATATCGGAAACCCCGCGCATAGCTTCCACCATGGACAGAATCTCCGCATCGTATCCGGCGGGACTGGTTCCGCCGCTGAGGTGCAGATGCCTGAATCCGAGCCCTTCGAGGGCTTTCAGGGCTTTGAGCAGGGATTCGTTTGACAGTTTTTCGTGATTGACATAAGAACAATAGCCACATATCGGGCGAAGCCGGCAGGGCAATATCCCTTCGATCGCCGCCGTCCACCAAAGGTTCCTGCCAATGCGCTCATCCCTCAGTGCTGACGCAGCCTGAAAGAGCTTTTGGGCGTTTGCAGGATCGCGCGACTCCTTGAGGATGTTGAGCGCCAGTTCATGCGTTGGAGCTTCTGCCAGCGCCTCTTCTATCAAACAGTCGAACATCCATCGCTCCCAGCTCACCGGCGAAGGCAGCGACGCGCCTTCAAGTGAAAAATCTCAAATTTTTATCAGAGCGCCGCGCGGATATCTGGCGCAGTGACTGAAATCACCGCCGCCACAGAGCCTTTGCTTGAGCTGGGAGCTTTCTGAGCTTGCCGCAGATCGCATCGGGGGCCGCATTACGGCGCCTTATATCGGGTGAATTGCGCGGAGCCGCCCCCGATCCACTCCGAAGCTGATCGTCAACCGATATCCTTGCGCCGGCTTGTGACTTAAGTCCCTGCGCTCCGCGGAGATCTGCTTTATGGTGGACAGTCGGTTGCGAGAGAGACCTCGCACTGTACATCGAGAGATGGCAATGAATGGCAACGGTCAAACCAGTTTTGGATCTCCGGTGCTGGCCGTCTGCGGCTACTCCGGCTCGGGCAAGACGACCCTGCTCGAAGCCGCAATCCCACGCCTGGTCGCACGGGGTGTGTCCGTAGCGGTGGTCAAGCACGACGCACATGGTTTCGTGGTAGACCAGGAAGGAAAAGATTCAGCGAGGCTCTTTCGCGCCGGGGCTACAGTTGCACTGCGTGGCCCGGCGGAGCAGTTCCTGCGCAGGAACGCTTCTTCAGCGCTGACATTGGAAGCGACTTTGTGGGATTTGGCGCGCGACCATGACCTGGTGCTGGTCGAAGGCCATAAGGATACGCCCCTGCCGAAAGTCTGGTTAAACGGCCCTGAAGCCTCATCTCTTCCTGCAGGCGTGACCGACACCCAGGCGGTGTTGCCGTGGGATACCGGCCGGCTGAGCTTCTTTCTGGCTTTCATAAACGAATGGCTTTCCAAAGCATGGCTCTCCCGGCCGCTCTTCGCGGGCTTGTTGGTTGGCGGCAAGAGTTCGAGGATGGGAAGACCCAAGCAGATGGTGAGCTTCGGCAGCAGCACTCTTGCTGAAATCGCCGCTCACGCCTTGAATGCCGCGGTTTGCGAACCAGGTATCGGCCGTGGCGGCGCAGGCCAACAATCTCCGGACGGAGGCTTGGTTCTTCTCGGAGCAGGTGAGGTTCCCAATACGCTGCAAGCGTTGCCGCGGCTGCCGGATGTGCCGGGATTGGATGGACCAATCGCAGGGCTGTTAGCGGCGCATCGGTGGGCTCCCAGCGCAGCCTGGGTTGTTGCAGCCTGCGATCATCCGTGGCTCAGCGCCACCGACATTCAGGCGCTGGTCCACGAGCGCAGGCCAGGCGCATGGGCCATCCTGTCGCGGCAGCCTGACGGTCATCCATGCCCGACATTGGCTTTGTACGAGCCGCAATCGCTCAACGTTCTGGAACGCTCTCTCCTTGCCGGCCGGCCTGACGAGATGGGTATTGCAGTGCTCTTCGATCACCCGCGCACATCGATCCACTCTCGGCTGAACCCCGGGTCAATCCATATCAGCACGCCGCAGGAGCTCATGGCGGAGGTGGAACGAGCGAACGCGCAGCTAGCAGGAAGCCTTGCCGCAAGCCATTCTGAACAGATTCCGGATGCGGCAGCGCAGATCGATCAAGAGTTTGATTGGAAAGCCGGATGGACGATGCGCGAGTTGTTATAAGGAAGGAAATGCAACAATGATCCCCTTTGAAGAAGCGCGCGAAACGATTCTTGAGAATGTGGCTCCTCTTGAGCCGGTGCAGGTGAGCCTTCCCGATTCCCTGGGCCGGGTCCTCGACGAAGACGTCATCGCTCCCTTCGATCTGCCGGCGTTTAATAATTCGGCCATGGATGGGTTCGCGGTGCGCGCCGCAGACTGCTGCGAATTCAATACCCTGACGATCAACGGATACATTCCGGCTGGTGGAAGTGCAACGGTTGAAGCGGCTCCCGGGTGCGCAATCAAGATCATGACCGGGGCGCCGGTTCCGCATGGCTGCGATGCCGTTGTGCCGATCGAAGAGGCCGAGGAGGCTGGCTGCGAAGTGTTCATCAGGGCTTCCGTATATCCTGGCCAGCATATCCGGTGCGCGGGCGAAGACGTCCGGCGAGGAGAAACGATATTACGCGCGGGCACGCTGGTCCGCGTGCCTGAGATCAGCCTGCTGGCATCGTTGGGCCGGGAATTCATCTCCGTAATCCGCAAGCCGCGCGTTGCGATTCTTTCTACCGGGGACGAACTGGTGGAACTCGGTCATGCCCTTCCGCCGGACAAAGTGTACGACAGCAACTCGGCGGCATTGGCAGCGGCGGTGCGAGCGGCAGGAGCTGTTCCCGTTCCGCTTGGCATCGCGCGAGACGATCACAAAGATTTGCAGCAGAAAATTACCGCTGGGTTTGAGGCCGATGCACTGGTTACCGCGGCCGGAGTGGCGGTGGGAGATCGCGATTTCGTTCGCGAGGTTCTCAGGGAGCTTGGAGTCAGGCAGCTTTTCGATGAAGTGGCCATTAAGCCTGGAAAGTCGGTGGTATTCGGTTTGAGAAACGGAAAGCCCATTTTTTCCCTGCCCGGCAATCCTGTCGCGGCCATGATGACGTTCGAAGAGCTGGTGCGGCCCGCTCTTCTGAAAATGATGGGGCACAAATCAGCGAGTTACCCTCTTGTCACAGCAATTCTTCAGGACCCGCTGCGAAAGAGGCGGGGCAAAACCTGCTTCTCTCCGGTCAGGCTCGAAGTCGTTAACGGCAGATATCTGGCGCAAAGCACCGTAAAAGCGAATCAACATACCGGATTTCTCACAACCTTGATTGGAGCCGACGCTATGGCGGTTCTCCCTGCGGACATGCCGTCCCTCACAGCCGGCGACGAAATTTATATACATGCCATTCCCAATCCGCTGGGCGTGTTAGAGCCGCGTGTGGAAGACACGATGGCATCGATGCGGTAGAGTCGTTTGCGGAATAAAAGCCTGCTTATCAAAATCAATTCAGGAGCGCATTGGCCGTAGTCTGGATCAAGCCAGCGCATTTGCGCGGAATGCTGCAATAGCAACGGAGGCGAAGAATCGATGCGGAAGAGAGTAGCTGCCATCCGGCATGTTCATTTTGAAGACCTCGGGACCTTTGAGCCCTTGTTGCGGGAACAGGGTTACGAGATTCGTTACTGCCAATCCGGAGTGGACGAACTACCCGATGCGCTGACCGGAGCAGAGCTGGCCGTGGTGCTGGGCGGGCCCGTCGGGGTCTACGAGACACAGGCATATCCGGAGATGGCTGCCGAGCGTTCCTGGCTGAAAGCCCGTATTGAGGCCGGCAAGCCAACCGTGGGTATATGCCTGGGAGCGCAACTGATCGCCGCGGCACTGGGAGCCGGCGTAGGCCCGATGGGACAAAAAGAGATCGGTTTTGCCCCGCTGGAGCTCACAGCTACGGGCCGGCGCGGGCCGCTCCGGCATCTGGAGGGAGTTCCAGTGCTCCATTGGCACGGCGACAGCTTCGCCATTCCGGAAGGAGCTGAGCATCTGGCGGCAACAGAAGTTTGCCGGTACCAGGCCTTTGCACTGGGGCCACGCATCCTGGGGTTGCAGTTCCACGCAGAAGTCGATGGAGGCGCCGGGTTCGAGCGCTGGTTGCTGGGCCATGCCGTCGAGCTCACGGCAGCGCGAATCGATCCCTGCGAATTGCGGCGGCAAGCAGCGCATGGGCAACAACGGCTGCGCCGAACCGCACATGCAATGTTTTCCGAGTGGCTGGCCGGCGCGATTGACTCTTAGCCCGCATATCTCACAGGCCGATTGTCTGTTTGGTTGAGTTGGGATTGAGGAATATAGCTGGAAAGGCCGTCTTTTCTGTGTCATAACTACGTTGTCGAGACGGGTTATGGCCGAGGAAAGGACGGCCTTTCTGATGACAGAGTGTAATCAAGAGGCGTTCGGATTTGCATCTCATTTTTCACGCCGGGTAGAGG
>JASHPD010000073.1 GCA_030038315.1 Acidobacteriaceae bacterium | reverse complement strand
GGAACCCCGCTACCGACCAATCCGCACAATAATTCCCGCTCTCTGTAATCTTCCATCGCGCACAACAAAAATGCCTCAGAAGCATCCGCCTCCGAGGCATTCGAGCGAAACCGCGTAAATCAATAACTCAGCGTCAGTGAAAGTTGCAGCTTGCGTCCATTGGACGTGAGCGCGCTGTTCGCTCCGTATGTGCTCTGAATCTGGCCGAAGTACGAGTCCGCCGTCGGGTCCGTGCAAGGCGTCATCGCCGTGGAGGACGAGCAACTGAACTCCGCGTTCGGATTCGCCAGGTTCACGTTATTGAAGACGTTGAACGCATCCGCGCGGAACGCGAGGCTCGTGCCCTCGCGGAAGTCCAGCGGAAACGTCCTGCCCAGCGTGAGGTTCGTCGCCACATACCCCGGCCCCACAAACGCATTGCGCCCCAGCGTGCTGAAGGTGCCCGTCTGCGGATACGCAAAGGCCGCCGTGTTGAAATACTCGTTAATCAGCGCGGATTTGTTGCGGTTCGTCGGCAGGTGCGGATTGACGCCGGGCAGAAGCATGGGCCGCTGGTTCGGCTCGTCGCTCAGCGAGGGGTCGTTGTTCACCGTCAGGTTATACGGCATTCCGGTGCGCTTCTGCAGCGTGCCATTGATCTGCCAGTCGTTCAGCACGGCGTGCGTAAAGCGGTCGCCGCGGCTGATCTTCGGCGTAAAGTAAACCCACCCCGCCGTAAAGTTGTGCGTCACGTTGTAATCCGACGGGCCGCGCTCCGACTTCAGGTTGAACACATCCGGAACCTCGTTGTTATCATCCTGCCCGTTCGTATCCATGTCGATGGCGCGCGAGTAGGTATAGGTCGCCATCAGCGTCAGGCTCTTTGAAGCCCGCTGGTTCAGCATCGCCTGCAAGCCGTTGTAGCTTGAGGTCGCCGCGCTGTCGAAGTCCACTACGCCCTGTCCGCCGTAGTTGAAGTTCGGATAGAGCACGCGCGCCTCATACGAAGCGGCCGTGTCCGTCGCACCCGTGCAGTAAACCGCCGGATTGATCTGGAAGTACGCGCCCGAGCAGTCGTAGATCGCCGGGTTCAAATCATGCGGCATCGTCAGGTGCCGCCCGAACTTGCCCACATAATCCACTTCCAGCGTCGCCTGCCGCGTCAGCGTCTGCTGGATGCCGAAGTTCACCGCCATCACATACGGCGTCTTGAAGTTCTTGTCTGGAAAATACTGCGAGAACGGCGCCACAAACTGCGGATTCGAAGAATCGTACGTCAGCGGAACCGCCGGCAGCCCCATCAGCGGCTCGGAAGCGCCGCCGTTCGGCGTTGCATACGTAAAGCGGTCGTAGAACGGCTCGCCCACGCCGACCACGTTGGCATTGAGCGCATCAAAGAAGAGGCCGTAGCCCGCGCGCAGCACACTGGGCTTCGTCGAGCTGCCGTTCAGGTTGTAGGCAAAGCCCACGCGCGGCGCAAAGCCCAGATAATCCGTATTGATCAGCCCGCGCGGAATCCCCTTGTCGCCCACAAACGCGTACCCCGCCGGCGCATTCGGAAAGACCGTCGATTGATACCCCGGAATGAAGGTCGAGCTCTGCCCCTTCGGCTGGTACCAGACGTACGGCAGCTCGTAGCGCAGGCCCAGGTTCAGCGTCAGCCGGTCGGTCAGCCGCCAGTCGTCCTGCGCATAGGCAAACAGCTCATGCTCGATGCCCGCCTGGTTTTCTTCATTCGCCACGCGCAGCTCGTTCACCAGGCCCAGCATACTGTCGGCATAGGCATCGCCGGTAAAGGTCGTGCTGAACTGAATGTAGCCCGCGTACTGCGAGCGGTTTGAATACTGCAACCGCAGCCAGCTCGCGCCCACCTGCAGGTTGTGCTTGCCGCGCTGCCAGGAAAGGCTGTCGTCCGCCTCGATGTCTTCGTTGACCACGTTCGTGTAGCCTTCGTCCTGGTTGCCCATGCTGTAGATGTTGAAGTTGAACTGCGGCAGCGTCGGCTCGCCGAAGAGCTGCATACTGCCGCCGAGATCGTTCAGCGTCGTCGGGTCCGTCGGAACGTTGATATTCACATACCGTTTGTAGCCGATGCGGAAGACATTCAGCATCGTCGGCGTAATCACCCACGTATCGCCGATGTTGCCGAAGTTGTTCAGGCCGCTGTTGGCCATCGGCTCGTAATTCGAAAGCCCGAGGCCCGTGCTCGAGCTCACGCCCTGGCTCTCGATGTCCGCATTGTCGCTGATAAAGTAGCGCGCGTCGATCGTATGCTGGCTGTTCAGGTTGTAATCCACGCGCATCAGCCCGTCATACTCGCTGCGCGGATACGGCGTGTAGGTGTACGTCCCCGCCGCCGTGGTGTTCTGCGCCGACGGCAGCGGCGCGTACTTGTTCAGCACATTCAGGATCACCGGATTGAAGCAGACGCTGGGAATCTCCGAATTCGGCAGGTACTCGCCCGACGAGACGGAAACCTGCTGCATCTCCTCGTAGCAGGGCGAAGTTCCCGTGCCGCCCGAAACCTGGTAGGCGGTGTTGAACGCGCTCTGCGCAATCGAGGCGTAATCGGGGTTGTAGAGCGGATTCTTCAGGTACGAGTTCAGCTTGCCCGTCGGCGCATCCTGCGCAAAGCTCGCGCAATACTGCCCGGAAAACGGCCCCCCGGCCGTGCATTCGAGCGGCGAATTCTCCGGCGTCAGCCCGCGCTCCGCATACGATTGCACATCGGCCCTGCCGATGGCCGTCTGCGCCACGCGGATGTTCTGGAAGGTCGCCATGAAAAACAGCTTGTTCTTGAGAATCGGGCCGCCCAGCGTTGCGCCGAACTGGTTCTGCACCAGCTTGGGAACGTCCTGCGTGATGTAATCCGTCGCGTCAAAATCCGAGTTCTCCGCGTACTCCCACAGCTTGCCGTGGAACTGGTCCGAGCCCGAAGCCGTCACCACGTTGAAGATGCTGCCCACGTTGCGCCCATACTGCGCCTTGTAGTTGTTCAGCAGCACGCTCACTTCCTGCAATCCCTGCCGCGGCGGATAATTCAGGCCCGTGTTGTAGAACAGGTTGTTCCACATCGAGCCGTCCAGCAGCATCAGGTTCTGCGTGTTGCGCGAGCCGGAGACGTTGTACGTCGGCCCCGAGCGCTCGCCCGTAAACGTCGTCGGCGCGTTCATGTTCACCACGCCCGGCAGCAGCGCCGCCAGCGCCACCGTGTTGCCGCCATCGACGGGAAGGTTCTCGACCAGCTTGTTGTCGATCAACTGCCCGATCGTCGCCGAGGTCGTATCGATCGTGCTGCCGCTGTTGTCCACCACCGTCACGTTCGCCGCCACCGAGCTCGGCTGCAGCGCCGGGTTCACGTGCATCCCCTGGTTGGCGTCGACCGAGATCCCCGTCGCCTTGTATGCGGCAAAGCCCGCGGCGGAAGCGGCCAGCGAGTACGTGCCCACCGGAACCTGGTTGAAGACATACTGCCCGGCCGCGTTTGAAGTCACGGTGCGCACCGTGCCGTGCTCGGTCGATGTCAGCGTTACCGTTGCGCCGGGAATCACCGCGCCGGTTGAGTCGGTCACCGTGCCGTTGACGGAGCCGGCGTTCTGTCCCTGCGCCCATGCGCGCGGCGCGGCCAGGAACAACAGCATCGCGCACGCAAGCGCGAGCGCGCCGGCCGCACGCGCTTTCCTGCAAAACCTGCGAGCGGATTCGCACCGCTTCTCGAAATCCAACGCACCTGGAAAGAACCAAGGACTCAGCATCACTACCTCGAGTGAAATTTTTCTTAAAAGGTCAGACCACAATCGCGTGCAAGTATCCTTAGCAGGGCATACCCCTGTCAAGCAAATTGCTGCCGCCCACCCTGAATTTCTGGGAAAGAGCGTCTGAAGCCGCCATTTCCGCCATCTTCCGCACAAAGGCAAAGGACTCGCCCCGCAATCTTTCTTGACAACGAGTGGTCGGACCATATAAGAGTACA
>JASHPD010000072.1 GCA_030038315.1 Acidobacteriaceae bacterium | reverse complement strand
CGGACCGGGCACGCCAGTGCCGATCCCGCAGACCGGACTGATTGCTCTCAACGGACCGGGCACGCCAGTGCCGATCCCGCAGACCGGACTAATTGCTCTCAACGGACCGGGCACGCCAGTGCCGATCCCGCAGACCGGCTTGATTGCTTAGTGCAGTATTAATAAGCAATTTAGTGCTAGGCTTGGTAGAATCACGTGATTACGCGGAGTTGTATGTCTACGGGTGCCAGACAGGAGACTCATGAGTTGGCTTGATCTGCCAATATGGTTCGCCTGTTTCGCGATGGAAATAGCCGTCGCAGCGATGCTCGTACGTCAACGCATATATCGTCTTTTGCCTATATTCAGCCTGTACATTGCCTGGACTATCATCAGCGACCTGATCGGCATGGCGATCAGTACTAGGCATCCAGGTTTCTTTATGGAATGGTATCTCTTTGAGATGCCGACGGATTGCGCATTGCAGTTTGTAGTGCTTGTTGAACTGGCGTGGTCGGCTCTGCGCCCCATCCGGTCGTTGCTGCCGCGATGGACGGCTCTGAAAAGCGTGTTGCTGATTGCGGCGGTCGCATTTTTGATTTTTGCGGCGGGTGCGGCGGTTTGGCCGCTGGCCGGATTTACGCAGATTCATGGTATTTTGCAACGTTCCCACCTGCTTCTCCGCATACTGCACACTGTTTCCATTCTGCGAATCCTGTTTTTTGTGGCGCTTGCAGCAGGAAGCCAGTTGCTTTCGCTGGGCTGGCGCGACCGCGAGCTGCAGGTGGCGACAGGGCTTGGCTTCTACTCGCTGGCGAGCCTGGCTGGAGCGATGGTTCAGGCTCAGATGGCCGGCGCCATGCAGTATCACTACATCGATGAATTTGTGGCGGCGTGCTATGTGGCGTCGCTGCTCTACTGGGCATTCAGCTTTGCCCAGAAAGAGGCGCCGCGGCAGCAATTCAGCCCGCAGATGGAGAGCTTTCTGCTCAAGGTCTCCGGCGCGGCGCGCGCCAATCGTCTGGCGCTCGAAAAGACTGGCCTGCCGGGCGGACCGCGCCCGTAATCATACCGCTATATGGTACATATTTTATAGATTAAAACGCGCCGAGGCCGCGGAAGTTCCCGCTGGTTACTTTCGGACATGACACTTCCGATTGCCTGAAATCGACTTTTTTCACATTTTTTGCTTGATTCTTGTATGTGCCTTCCGTCACACTTTTTAACAGTCAAAGTGGTGGCACTCGAAAGTGTGGCCGGCGGAGACATCCGTGCGCTAGCTCCATCCCGGCCTGAGGAATATCCATGATTCTGATCGCGCTGCAGGTTCTTCTGTTTGCAGCCCTAGTCACTTGGCTGGTTCGCTGGCGCGCAAATGTGCGGCGGCGCAATGCGCAGACCTGGGACTCGCTGCTGGCCCGGCTGAGGCCGGACTGGAGCGCCCGTGAGTTGAGCCATAACTTCCTCTGGAAAGAAGGCGTGAATGCCACGCCGGATGACGCCTGGACCCGCATGGAAGGACCGCGCGGCCTGTGGGCAATGTTCCAGAACGCCGGCGTGATGCTGGAGATGGCCGACTTTGCCGCGCGGAACAATCCGGGCGTCGACCGGCTGCTGCTGGAGACGCTGCGCAGCGACGCGATGCAGATCCGGCTCTGCGTCATCATGGGCCTGGCGCAGTACGGCTTTACGCAGGCCAGCGAAGGCGTGCGCATCAATGCCTATCGCGCCGCGGAGATCTACTCCGGCATGGCCGCGCGGATGACGCGGCTTTTGCAGGATCACGCCGCAATGGTGCTGCCCGACTTTGTAGCAGCAATGTAAGCTCTCCTCCCATGCCGCAAAGCAAAACCCCGGCCAAGGCCGGGGTTTTGCTTTGCGCTTTTTCTGCCTTTACACCGGATTTTCCGTAAGAAATTCATGAATTCGGCTGAACTCCTCATCGCCCAGGCGGAAGCTGAGCGCTGGAGCGAGCCCTTCCACCTGCGCAGCACTGCGGCCGCCGACAATCGCAGCCGTAATGGCCGGATGGCGCAGCGTCCAGGCAACGGCGACAACGCCGGGTTGTACGCCGTGCCCGGCCCCGATCTCGCGCAGCAGCTCCACCAGCTTCAAATTGCGGCTCAGGCGCGGCTCGTTGAACTCGATGCCCCTGCGGCGCCAGTCGTCGGCGGGCATGGCGGCGACGCGCTCGGCGGTCATCTTGCCGGTCAGCAGGCCGGAAACCATGGGCGAATAGTTGATGACGCCAATGTTGTTAGCCTGCGCGAAGGGCAGGATTTCTGCCTCGATGGCGCGGCGCAGCATGGAATAGGGCGGCTGCAGGCTGGTGATGGGCGCAATCTTCCGCGCGCGCTTCATCTGCTCCACGTTGAAATTCGAGACTCCAATCCAGCGAACCTTCCCCTGCTCCCGGAGCTTCGCCAGCGTCTCCCAGCCTTCTTCAATCTCTTCCTCCGGCATGGGCCAGTGAATCTGGTAAAGATCGATGGTTTCGACGCCCAGCCTGCGCAGCGAGCTTTCAATCTCCTCGGCCAGCGATGCGGCGCGGAGCGAGCGATAAATCGAGCGGTCCGCGTGCCAGCGCATGGAACACTTGGTAAAGACGTACGGCTTGTGGCTCGTAGCTTTCAGGGCGCGGCCCACGACCTCTTCCGAGTGGCCGAGCCCGTAGATGGCGGCCGTGTCGATCCAGTTGACGCCGAGATCAAGCGCGCGGTGAATGGCGCCGATCGATTCCTTGTCGTCCTGCGCGCCCCAGGCGAACTCCCAGTTGCCGCCGCCGATGGCCCACGCGCCAAAGCCGATGGGGGTCAGTTGCAAATCGGAATTGCCAAGCGTGCGAAGCGCGGTTGCGGATGCTGTCGTCATAACACTCCTTTAGATGCGCAGCGCAACGCGCGGCTGCGGAAATCAACCGCATTGCAGCGTGCTCCAACTCGCGCTATGCGGCGATGAGAAATTTTCCATCGCGCATGATCTGCTCTTCGCCCGCGCCGGTTTCAAGCCAGATGTTGAAACCCAGTCCCACAACGTCGATATGCGTGCTCGACCGCCACGGCGCGCCGGTGTGCTCGCCGTAGGGATTGCCAAACGCGATGTGGATGCCGGGAAATTTCTCATCCTGCAGAATGTTGCCGATGACGCGCTCGACGCCGAGATTGGTGCCGATAGCGAACTCGCCGACGCGGTCGGAGTTTTCATCCGTATGCGTGTAGGCCCAGAAGTCCGCTTCAAGCTGCCGGTTCGCGCTCTTGCAGCGCACAATGCGATTGCCGGCAATCTCAATCGTAAGCGGTGACGAAGCAAGCAGGCCATAGCGCGCGCAGAGCCAGTCGCCCACAACGCCATCCACAACAAATTTCCCGTTCACCTCGCCCGGCGAAGTAAAACACTCGCCGCCCGGCAGGTTGCCCCATTTCTCCGGCGAGATAATGCCGGAGGTCTTGAACCACTTGTAGCCGGGGTTCATCTCGGAGACGATGCTGGTTCCCGCCGCCGTCGTCGCGCGGATGCGCTTTGCCCGGCGCACGCGGTCGAGAACTTTTTGCGAAAGCCGATCGACGAGGTTGAAGTCGGCGCGCATTCCTGTGCACATGATCTCCGGCGTGATGTTGACCATGTGCGCATGGCGCATCTTTCTGCGATTCACTACGTCGGTCATCTGCATCCGCGAGCGCAGCTCGTTTGCCTGCACCTGCACGGCGAAGATCGACACCTCGGATGTTTCCATATCGGCCAGCACCGGCGCGGGCATCTCGATGAGCGGGCGCGGTGCCAGGTCTTCCAGCACAAAGGCGTTCCACTCGCAGCCGCACGCTTCAAGCTGTGCGGCGATGGATGCGGCGATGGACTTGGTCTGCCAATCCGTGATGAGCGTGACTTTCTCCGAAGATTGAATGCGCAGGCATGTGGTGACAGCCGAGCGCGCGCCGGGGATGAATTCGGCGGGATAGGGCAGAGAAAGCAGTTGCGATGCGGTTACAGTCATGCGTGGTGCGGGGATGCTCCTGAAAAAGGCTTATCTATTGAGGGTAACGGGAAATTTGCGTAAAGGGAATGGCGCGAGGCCCAGAAATGTGGGGATTTTTGCGATCCCATCCTTTTCGCAAAAAACGCGAAAAGGATGGGGCGCCCCGTGTTGCATCGTACGGACAAAAAGCAGTGACGTTAGAGCCCTTCGGCGGTTTCCTTCACCATGTAATCGACTACGGCTTTGAGGTCGCCATTGGTAGCTTCAAAAACTTTAAGCTGGCGATCCGCGCCGGTGCCGGTCTGCATGATCTTGCGAATGCCTTCGATGGCCCAGCGGCTGCCTAATTCATCCACGACGGGATCGATGAGTGCGAGATACTCTTCGATCAGCTCGCGCAAGGGGATTTCCTGCTGCCTGCCGAAGTCGATGAGGTTGCCGTCGAGTCCATAGCGCACGGCGCGGAATTTGTTCTCCATCAACAGCGGCCGCGCGTACTGGCGGAAGTCCTGGTTCGATTCATGCAGCCTGTAGAGACAGGCCGCGGTGGCTTGAATCAAGGCTGCGATGGCGATCGACTCTTCCGCGCGAAGGGGAATGTCGCAGGCGCGGACTTCAATGGTGTTGAAGAAGGGGTGCGGGCGAATATCCCACCAGATCTTCTTCGCGTTGTCGATGCAGTTGGTGCGGATAAGCAGGTTGACGTAATTTTCAAACTCGCTGTAACTCGAAAACGAATCAGGAATTCCGGTGCGCGGAAAGTTCTCAAAGACCTTGGCGCGGTAGCCCTTGTATCCGGTGTTGAGGCCGAGCCAGAAGGGCGAGTTGGTGGCCAGTGCCATGATGTGCGGCAGAAAATAGCGCATCGAGTTCATGATGCGGATAGCGGCTTCGCGGTCTTCGATGCCGACGTGCACGTGCAGCCCGAAGATGAGATTCGCGCGCGCGGCCAGTTGCAGCTCTTTCAGCACTTGCTGATAGCGCGGGTCGGGATAAATCTGTTGCGTGCGCCAGTCAGCGAAGGGATGCGTGGCGCCGGCGACAAGCTGGAGGTCGTGCTCGCGCGCCAGGCGAATCATCTCGCGGCGAAGATCGTAGATGTCGTCACGGGCTTCGGAGATGTTGCGGCAGACGCGCGTGCCGACTTCGACGACGGAGGTGTGCATCTCCGCCTTCACGCGCTCCTGCAGGCGCAGCTTGCCCACAGCGAGCATCTCGGTTTCAATGTGGGAGCGCAAATCGCGCGTAACCGGATCGATCGTCTGGTACTCTTCTTCGATGCCGAGCGAGAAGGATGGACGCATGGGCGCTCCTGGGGCGATCAATCAAACAACAGGCGCAGTATCCGGCGCTGATTCGATATCGGGTTTTTTCTCCGCGGATTTCTTTTCGATTTTCTTCTTCGCAGGTTTTTTCTTCGCCGGTTTCTTCTTCACCGGCTCGGGCGCGGCGTTGAGAAACGACGACCACTTGAGATCGGGATGCTGCGGCGCTAGTTTTGCCTTGGCGATTGCGAGATCGGCGACTTCTTTCACAATCCAATCGAAGTTGGATTTGCCCACCGAGTGCAGATCCGCATCCGGCGCGGGGTTCATAAAATCGATAGCGTAGGGGATGCCGTCTTCTACGGCGAACTCAACTGTGTTGAGGTCGTAGCCGAGCGCGCGGCAGAGCTTGAGGGCGTCCTGCTCCACGCGTTTGAGCAGCTTTTTGTCATAATCCGGAAGATTCTGAAGGTAGCGCTCAGGGTGCGGCAGGCGCGGATCGTAGGGCATGATGCGCACCTTCTTCTGCCCGACGACGTAGCAGCGGAAATACTCGCTGAAGTTGACGGCCTTCTGATAGACCATGCAGAGATCGCGCGATTGATCGTAGGCGTGGAAGAACTCGTCGCGATTATGAATGTGATAAACGTCGCGCCAGCCGCCGCCGTCAACGGGCTTCATAAAGCCGTGCTCGCCGACGTACGCGAAGACGCTCTCCCAGTTGAGCGGGTATTCGAGATTGCGCATGGAGCGATCGGTGGTGCCTTCCGGATGCTCTTTATGCGGCAGAATCACCGTAGGCGGCACAGCTACGCCGAGCTTTTCCGCGAGGGAATAATTAAAAAATTTGTCGTCGGCCGACCACCAGAAGGGATTGTTGATAATGACGGCGCCATTGAGCGCGGCATGTTTCAGGAAGGCGCGATAAAACGGGATGTCGTGCGAGATGCGATCGACGATGACGGCGTAGCCCGGAGCTTTGTTGAGCTGCACCGCGCCGGTCTCGACAAACTCGGCGTGAATGCCCTCAACATTGCGCGCGTTGATGTGCTCGACGAGCGCGCCGGGAAAACTGTTTTCCATGCCGAAGAGTACGCCGATTTTTTTCATGCCGCTCTCAAGCCTCCTGCGAGAAAGAATAGCGGATTCAAGCCAGTTGCGCGGGGATTCGATGAAGTTGGCCAAGATGGTTCAGGTCGTGCCCGGCCGTGGTCTCCACAATCGTCTGGAAAGTCATCGTTCCGCGTTCCGGATGCGTAACCGGGCGCGTTGCGGCAGCGGGCAGAGCGGTGCGAATCAGCGTCAGGTTCCACTGGCGCAGCGAGATGAAAACGCCGAGCGCCTGGCTGGCCGGAATGCCCGCATACGTTGCAGCCCATTTGTCCTGATCGAAAGGCTGTATCGTCGGATGGTCTTCCGCAAGCGTCTGGCGCAGGCGGAAGCCGAAGACGAGCTCGCAATCAGCAAGGTGGCTGAGAATCTCAGCGGCGCTCCATTTGCCGGGAGCAGGCGCGAGCGTCGATTTCTCCGCGCCAATCGCGTCGAGCGCCGCGCTGAGCGCCTTGGGCGTTGTGGAGAGAATTTGTTCCACCGGACGGCCATCGAGAAAACTTTCGTATGGATTCAATGCGCTCATCTATCGATCTCCCTTTTTACAGATACTCCTGAACCATGCGCTGCCACGTGGGCCAGTCGTGCGAATTCCACGTATCCCAGATGAAGAGCTTGTGGGGAATGCCTTTC
>JASHPD010000071.1 GCA_030038315.1 Acidobacteriaceae bacterium | reverse complement strand
GAAAACATCAGAGACCGCAAATGGATGTCTGGTTCTGCATCTGTGCAGGAACCCTTGGTGAGAAGCGAATGTGCAATGTGCAGGCGGTTACAGGATTTATAGGAGCGCCCTTCGGACGCCAAGGAGAGTCTCCATCTCTTCTTGACAGGGACTTATCATGGATGTCCTGATTTGGCGCTGCCTTGAAAAGGCACGGCTTGAGTCGTGCCAAAGAAAGCCGCAAAAGAAGCGGGGCTTTAGCCCTGAGAGGTGTATGAGCTCCAAATTAGGACACGACCCCGAGGTTCAATCAGCTTCCGTGCACAGTGTCCGGATTTTCAAAGCGCGTGTAGCTCGACAGGAAGTTCAGATACACAGTCCCCGTCGGCCCGTTGCGCTGCTTGGCAAGAATGATCTCCGACTTCGCCTTGTCCGCCTCGGCCTGCTCCTCATCGCGGTTGTAATAGGCCTCGCGGTGAATAAACGCAACCACGTCGGCGTCCTGCTCAATCGAGCCCGACTCGCGCAGGTCGCTCAGCAGCGGCCGCTTGTCGTCGCCGCGTTTTTCGCTCGCGCGCGAGAGCTGTGAGAGCGCAACAACAGGCACGTCGAGTTCTTTCGCCAGAGCCTTCAGCCCGCGCGAAATCGCCGCAACCTCCTGCACGCGGTTCTCGTAACGCTTGCCGCCCGCAGAGGGCAGCGTAGCCGACATCAGTTGCAGATAATCGACAACAATCAAATCCAGGTGCCCGATCTTCTGCCGCAGCCGCCGCGCCTTGGCGCGCATCTCCGCCAGCGAAATGCCAGCCGTGTCGTCAATAAACACCCGCGACTCAACCAGCTCATTCAACGCGCGCTGCAGCTTCTCTTGATCTTCGCGTCCCAGAAAGCCCGTCTGCAATCTGCGCTGGTCCACCCACGCCTGCGAGGCCAACATGCGCCGCAGCAGCGACTCCTTGCTCATTTCCAGGCTGAAGACAGCAACCACCGCCTGGTGGTTCACCGCCGCATTCTGCGCCATGTTGATCGCAAAAGCCGTCTTGCCCATCGAAGGCCGCGCGGCAATGATGATGAGCTCGCCCTTCTGCAAGCCGCTCGTCATCTTATCCAGCTCATAAAAATCCGTAGCAAGCCCCGTAACCTCACGGCTCTGCTTGTAAAGATTGTCAATCGAGCCAAACGAGTTCGCAACAATCTGGTCCAGCGACTGAAACCCGTCGCCGACGCTCTTCTCGCTGACCTCTAATAGCCCAGCTTCCGCCGCACCTAGGACCTCCAGCGCCGTCTCGCTCTGATCTGCGGCGCGCGCAATCGCCGCCGAGCAGATCATCATCAGCCGCCGCAACAGGCTCTTGTCCTTCACAATGCGGATGTACTCTTCAATCACCGGACGCCGCGGCAAGCCCTCCGTCAGCGACGCCAGGTAAGCCACGCCGCCGACCGCCTCAACCTCCTTGTACTTCGCCAACTGGTGCGAGAGCGTGACAATATCCACAGCGCGCTGCTCGTCCATCAGCTCGCTCATGCGCGAAAAAATCCGCTGATGCGAGTCGAGCGAGAAATCTTCCGCCGCCAGCTTTTCCGCAGCCTCGGAGTGCGCCGCATTATCCAGCAGAATCGCGCCGAGAATCGTCTTCTCCGCGTCGATGCTCGCCGGCAAACCCTGGTCAAAGCCGGTCAGATTGGGAATCGTGGCCATATAGAAAGTGTAGGTTTAAAGCCCGCTGCGCGAGATTGTGAAGATTCGCACCAAACCGTGGAAAAACAGTGTTCATTCAAAAAAGGAGACAGGCAAATGCCCACCTCCCCTGATTTGTTGCGCTTCCGATTCTGGTCTTATTCCGGCTTCCACCGCAGCACCGGCTTGCGCGCCGCCGTCACCTCATCCAACCGCGAAACCCGCGTCGAATGCGGCGCCGACTTCACCAACTCCGGCGTCTCTTCCACTTCCTTCGCAATCGACCGCATCGCGTCGATAAACAGATCCAGCTCTTCCACCGATTCGCTCTCCGTCGGCTCAATCATCAGCGCGCCGGGAACAATCAGCGGAAAGCTCACCGTATAAGGATGAAAGCCGTAATCGATCAGCCGCTTGGCAATGTCGCCGGTCTTCACGCCCTTCGCCGCCTGTCTTTTATCCGAAAAGACAACCTCGTGCATCGAAGGCGTCTTGTACGGCAGCTCGTAAAGGTCTTCGAGCTTCTTGCGAATGTAATTCGCATTCAGCACCGCGTCTTCCGTCGTCTGCCGCAATCCATCCGGCCCATTCGCCAGAATGTAAGCCAGTGCGCGAATAAACATTCCCGTGTTGCCGAAAAAAGCGCGCACGCGCCCCACCGACTGCGGCCGGTCGTACTCCCAGTGCTTCGTGCCGTCTTCCCTGGTGTAGAGAACCGGCGTCGGCAAAAACGGCTCCAGAAACCTCTTGCAGGCCACCGGCCCCGATCCCGGACCACCCCCGCCATGCGGTGTCGAGAAGGTCTTGTGCAGGTTCAGGTGCATCACGTCCACGCCGAAGTCGCCCGGCCGTACCTTGCCCACAAGCGCATTCATATTCGCGCCGTCCATGTAGAGCAGCGCGCCCTTGTCGTGCAGAATATCGGCGATCTTGTGAATCTGCTCTTCAAAAACGCCGATGGTGGAAGGATTCGTCAGCATCAGCGCAGCCGTCTCTTCATCCACCTGCGCCGCAAGCGCCTCCAGATCGATGCCGCCATCCGCATTCGACTTCAGGTTCTCCACCTGGTACCCGCAGATCGCCGCCGTCGCCGGGTTCGTTCCGTGCGCGGAGTCAGGAATGATGATCTTCTTGCGCGCATTCCCCTGCGACTCATGCCACGCGCGAACCAGCAGGATGCCCGTGAACTCGCCATGCGCGCCCGCCGCGGGCTGCAACGTGATCGCATCCATGCCGGTAATCTCGATCAGGCATTTCTGCAGCAGGTCAATCACGTCCAGGATTCCCTGCGCGTACTCGTCATGGCGGTAGGGATGCGCCTCAGCCAGCCCCTCGATGCGCGAAACAAACTCATTCACGCGCGGGTTGTACTTCATCGTGCACGAGCCCAGCGGATACATGCCCAGATCGATCGCGTAGTTCCACGTAGAAAGCCGCGTGAAGTGCCGAATAATCTCAATCTCGCTCAGCTCCGGCAGCCCCGCCGGCTCCTTGCGGACAGCGTCTCCAAGCAGAGCCGCGGGATCGACAGAAGGCACATCGAGCGGCGGCAGCTTATAAGCCTTCTTGCCCGGCGCGGACTTCTCAAAGACCAGCCGCTCATTCTGCGTCTGGTGCGGACGAACCTTGCCAATCACGCGATTCACTTCCGCCAATGGAGCCTTCGTTTCCGTTGTCATCCCGCTCATGCCTCCACCGGCCCAGCAGCCAGCGCTTTGGCTGCCGTGTCTATGTGATGTTTCGTAATCATCTCCGTCACGCACCAGAGCGTCGCGTTGCCCAGCTCCGGATACCACCGTTTCAGCGCCAGCCCGCCGGCAATCTTTTTCTTCCGCAGGCGGGGAACCCAGCCGGCAGAATCCTCCGCGGTCTGCAGAACAAACTCATGAAAGCGCGGCGCGCCGTTAAACAGGAGCTTCGTGCCCGGCGTAGCGCTCAGCGTCTTCACTCCATAAGCCGCCTTGGCCAGGTTGTGCTCCGCCAGCTCGCGAATCCCTTCCTTGCCGTAAATGGTCAGGAAAATCGTAGCCATCAGCGCCACCAGCGCCTGGTTGGTGCAGATGTTTGAGGTCGCCTTCTCGCGCCGTATATGCTGCTCGCGCGTCGAGAGCGTCAGCACATATCCGCGGCTGCCGTTCCTGTCCGTCGTCTGGCCCACCAGCCGTCCCGGAATCTGCCGCAGATATTTTTCCTTCGTCGCCAGCACGCCCACAAACGGCCCGCCGTAGCTGAGCGCCACGCCAAAGCTCTGCGCCTCCATGCTCACAATATCCGCCTCAACCGGCGGCCGCACCACGCCCAGTGAAACCGCCTCCGCAATCGAGACAATCAGCAGCGCGCCCTTCTTATGCGCAATCTCCGCAATCGCCGGAATGTCCTCAACCACGCCAAAGAAATTCGGGCTCTGCACCAGCACGGCAGCGGTCTCTTCGGTCACAGCAGCCTCCAGCGCAGCCAGGTCCACGCGCCCCGTCTCGGCCACATAATCAACCTCCGCAAACGGCATCTCGCGATAGCGCAGATACGTGCCAAGAACCTCGCGGTACTCCGGATGCACCGTCCGCGTAACCACCGCCTTGTGCCGCCCCGTCACGCGCATCGCCATCAGCACAGCCTCAGCCGCGCCCGTCGAGCCGTCATACATGCTCGCGTTGGCCACATCCATGCCCGTCAGTTCGGCAATCATCGTCTGGAACTCGAAGATCGCCTGCAGCGTGCCCTGCGTAATCTCCGCCTGGTACGGCGTATAGCTCGTCAGAAACTCGCCGCGCTGCACCAGCACATCGATAATCACCGGCCGATAGTGGCGATAAGCTCCCGCGCCGAGAAAGCTCGCATAGCCGATGGCGTTCTTCTCTCCCGCCGCGCGGAAGTAGTTGATAATCTCGCTCTCCGCCTGCTGGCGCGGAACGTCGAGATCGCGGCGAAGACGATACTCCTCAGGAATCACCGCAAACAAATCGTCAATCGAATCGGCGCCGATTTCGGCAAGCATCTGTTGGCGCTCAGCGGGGGATTTAGGCAAATAGCGCATAGTTTTTTGATTCCTCAATAAAAAAATAAGTGATGCGTAGAGAGACTCAAGGGACTCAAGGGACTAAGGGACTGTGGACTTCGGCCGTAGTGATTTCATCAGCTTGCCCAGTAGCACGCCAACCTCCTTGCAAGATTCCTCGGATTCCTGCAGTAGCTGTACCGAGCCGAATCCCAAACCTCTTGCAATCACAAGCTGAGTTTTAATTTCCGAGTTGGAACCCCGTGCCATCCCAAGGAAATGCACATATTCTCCACGAGACGCGCGACCATATCCCTCGGCAATATTGCTCGGAACCGAAACTGCCGCCCTGCGAAGCTGATTCACCAACCCAAACTTCTCAGACTCAGGGAATGACGAGGTGAGCTTATAAATGGCAAGAGCAGACTCCACAGCACGTTGCCAAACTACGAGATCTCGAAATGACTCAGCCATTCGCTTTCCCAGTCCCTCAGTCCCCTGGTCCCTTTAGTCCCGTCTTTCTACTGCTCTTCGGTAATGAACTTCTCGTAAGCCGCCGCATCCAGCAGCGAATCGTACTCAGCCGCATTCGCCAGCTCCACCTTGATAATCCAGGTCTCATGCGGCGCGGAGTTAATCTTGTCCGGCTCCGTCTTCAGCGCTTCATTCACCTCGGTCACCGTCCCGGTCACCGGCGAGAACAGGTCGCTCACCGCCTTCACGCTCTCCACCGAGCCAAAGGTCGCATTCGCCGTCACCGCATCGCCCACCTTCGGCGCGTCCACGTAGACGATATCGCCAAGCGAGTTCTGCGCGTAGTCCGTAATGCCGATAGTGCCAATCTTTCCCTCGACCGAGATCCACTCGTGCTCGCGGGTATAGCGATAGTTCGTGGGGTAAGCCATGCGTCTCCTTCAAATGCTGAGTGAAATCACGACTCTTTAGTGTAAGGCGTGGCGGTGGAGTTCCCAAAAAGCTGCTTCCAGGGTGCAAATCCGCCAAAGAGATGGAGGCTATTCCGCAGGGAATTCCGGAGGCAGATCGTCATTGCAGTGTCGCCTGATTTCCTCCATAAATCGCTTACGGTCCGCAAGCTGATACGAATGCCGAACTTTGGTTCCGTCCGAGGAAATCACTGTCATAGCTCCGCCATTCTCGCGAATCTCTACAATTTCGCGCCACAGAACAAATTTGTTATGCCAATACCATCGAGTCTGTTGGATGCCTTCCTCACTCGTCACAACTGTTTCTGGCAAGGCGAAAAGAAATGCCAGAGCAAACCATCCCCAAAATACAGATAGAAAAATTCTGCTATGTAGCGCATCATACACAGACCAGCACGCTGCGTAGCCGACAAGAGGCAGCCATACCCAAACGGCACGCGTGTTCGGTGTAAACACAACACGGCCATTCGCAATTTCCTCAGCCGTTCTCTTCTTATCGGCCCCACTGATAAGCATCCAGAATGCAGCCAACAGAATGATCGAGCTGAGGCCATGTCCTATCCAAATCAATGTCTTTGCGTGCATCAACCGAAGTTATACACCTCAAAACCTACTTGTTGAAGAACCTTCCATGCCCGCCATTCGCCCAAGGATTATACGACCGCGCGAACTTAGCCCTCGTCTGCACCGAAGGATGGTTGTAATCCCAGAACTCAATCACCGGATTCGGATCGGGATCTTCGAGCCAAGCCTCGCCCAGGTGATTGAACGCCGAGACAGCCGTCTTCTGCGGATCGGCAACGAGTCCATGAATCGCCTCCTGCCCGTAAACGTCAGCCTCGTGCTCAAAATGCCTGCTCATCGTATTTGAAGCCGGCGTCAGCACAAACCCCGCAATCGAAAGCGCAAAGATCAGCGTCAGAAACCCCGCGCGCCCGCCCACCGATTCCACACCCCACCGCGCCCCAAAGCGCCCAATCATCCACGCCGCAAACCCCGCGCACGCCCAGAAAACAAAGAACAGCGCCACAGCCGTAATCCCCAGAATCTTCGGAATGTGATGCAGCACGTAGTGACCACTCTCATGCCCAAAAACGAAAAGAATCTCATCATCCGGCATCCGGTCCGTCGTCGTATCCCACATCACAAAGCGCTTCGTAGCCCCAATCCCCGTCACATAAGCATTAATCCCATTTGTCTTCTCACTGGCCTTCATCAGAAACATGCGCTCCGGCGGAATCTGCGTCCCCGTCCGCGCAACAACTTTTTCAAGCTCTCCCACCAGCACCGCATGGTGCTTGGTGAGCGGCTCAAATTTATTAAAGAGCGGATCAATCACCACCGGCTCAATCAGCACCGAAGCCACAATCAGCGGCAGCGAAACCGCCCACACCCAAATCCAGTACCGCCGCGGCGAAACCCTCGCCAGCCAGTTAAACAGCAACAGCAGCGGCGCGCCCACAACCACGCTCAGCAGCAGCCCTTTGCCCTCATCGCCCAGCCAGCTCATCCACTTCTGCACGCTGATGCCGTAGTGCAGGCTCGCCGCCTGCCCCGCCGCATCAATCGGCAGCCCGGCCAGCGTAATAATGACCAGAAACACCGCAAAGAAGATCAACCCCTGCACCCAGCGCAGCCGAAGAACCCGCCCCGTCCACGCGGCCGTCCACGCTTCGAGCCGCGCCGCCCATCGCCCGGCCAGCAGAATCCACAGCACCGCCAGCCCCCAAAGCGTGCCCACAATCTCCAGCGTCAGCCGAATCCGATTCAGCGCTTTCGCCGCGGCCAGCTTTCCCGGCGGCAGCGTATAAGCCGGCTCAGAAGACGGCGCCTGCACAGTCGTCTGCACCTGCGCCGGCTGCGGCACACTTCTCTGCGCCATCAACCCACGCGCACCCACTCCGAAAACCAGAATCAACCCCGCAAACAAGAACCATCGCAAAGCGCGCATCGGTTTTCCTCCAACCATTCGTCAGGCGACCATTTTACCCGCAGTGTTACACTCCCAATGAAATCGGCAGTGTCTCAGTTTGGATCGGGTTTTGTATCAGGGCACGACTTCAGTCGTGCTGAAAGCCACTCCCTTAGCACTGGGCTTTAGCCCCTGAGCTTTCCAAAGTTCAAACCAGGACACTCCCAATGAAACTTGCGGAGTCAAAATCCCGAATGAAATCGCGCCTTCTTCTCTTCTGCATCGCAACCGCCGTAGCCGCACAGGCTCAAACCGCCTCCAAACCCGCCACCACCACAAAACCAATCCATCGCTCCGCCGCCTACAGCGCCATCAAGCTGCCGCCCGGCGTTCCGCCCGTGCGCGGCATCGTCAAAACCGCTCTCTCGCTGCGCTACCAGGACATCAAAATCGGCGCTGGCACGCTCGGCCAGGACCAGCAGATGTGGCGCGTCAAATACACCGGCTGGCGCGCCTCCGACGGCGTCATGTTCGACACCTGGCTCCACCACCGTATGCCCGTCATCGGCAAGGACGGCAAGCCGGAAAAAGGCCCCGACGGCAAAGTCGTCCTCGGCGACCCCCAGCCGCTCGTCTTTCCGCACGGCGTCGGCCGCGTCATCCCCGGCTTCGATCTCGGCCTGGAAGGTATGCGCATCGGCGGCAAGCGACGCATCTTCGTTCCCTGGCCGCTGGCCTACGGCTACCGCGCCATCCCCCCGCGCGGGCCGGACCAGCCCGGAATCCCCGCCAAATCCGACCTCATCTTTGACGTGGAGCTCGTCGGCGTCAGCCCCATGCCCAACCCCGAGATGTTCATCCCGCGGCCGGTCGGTCCCGCGCACGGCCCCGCACAGCACCCGGTGATTCCGCCGCCCGCATCCAGCCAGCCGGCCAAACCCGCCACACCAGGTCAACCAGCCACCACGGGCCAGCCCGCATCGCCATCGACTCCACCGGCGGCAACCACCCCGGCCAAACCGGCAACGCCGCAATCGCTCTAGCCCGCACCAGCAATACCGAGGGTGCCCCATCCTTCCGCGTTCTTTGCGGAAGGGTGGGATCACAATCATCCCAAATTTGCAGCCCCCGGCAGCTCCGGCGTAGCCGCCAGCAGCCGCCGCGTGTACTCCTCTTTCGGCTCCGCGCAAAGCGCCTCGGCATCGCCCGCTTCCACCAGCCGCCCGCGCTCCATCACCGCAATCCGCGTGCTCAGGTAGCGCACCAGCGGCATCGCGTGCGAGATAAAGAGATACGTCAGCCCATGCTCGCGCTGCAGCTCGCGCAGCAGGTTCACAATCTGCGCCCCCACGCTCACGTCGAGCGCGGAAACCGGCTCGTCGAGAATCAGCAGCTTCGGCCTGAGTGCCAGCGCCCGCGCAATGTTGATCCTCTGCCGCTGCCCGCCGGAAAACTCATGCGGATAACGCCCCAGCGCCGAATCGTCCAGCCCAACCTGCCGCATCAGCGCCGCAGCCTCGTCGCGCAGCGCGGCCTTCCCGCGCCGCGGCCCATGAATCGCAAACGGCTCGGTGACAATCTCGAAAACCTTCATCCGGGGATTGAGCGCCGCAAACGGGTCCTGAAAAACCGGCTGCATCTGCCGCCGCAGCCGCTTCATCTCCGCACCCGGAGCGGTAGCAACATCCACGCCGTCCACGCGCACCAAGCCGCTGGTCGGCTTAACAAGCCCAAGAATCATCCGCGCCACGGTCGTCTTGCCCGAGCCCGATTCACCCACCAGCCCCAGCGTCTCGCCAGCCTCAATCGAGAAACTGATATCGCGCACCACGGCGTGCATCTCCACCCGCAGCCCTACGCGCCGCTCGTAGCTTTTGGAAACCCCCGCGACCTGAACCAGAGCCATGCCCAAATGCTACAGGACGCTGAAAGCAGTATCACCAACCAGCTCTGTAACAGGGCACAACTGGTAGGCCGGGGATTTATCCCCGGCAATGAAAGCTGCAAAAATCTCGGGGCTTTAGCCCCTGAGGGATGCGTCTTCCAAACCAAATCTCACACGCGCTTCAGCGCCCGATGCCCGATATCGCGCCGGAAGTAAATCCCATCGAAGCGAATCTCGCCCATAGCCTGGTAAGCCCGCTCCAGCGCCTGCTCCAGCGAATCGCCCACAGCCGTAACCGCCAGCACGCGCCCACCCGCAGTCACAACCTGCCCATCTTTCACCGCCGTGCCCGAATGAAAGACCTGCACCCCTGGCACACGCGCCGCCGCATCGAGCCCCGTAATCGGCAACCCCGTCGGATACTTTCCCGGATAGCCCGCCGAGCTGGCAATCACGCACGCTGAAGCCCCCGGCGTCCACCGCAGCGCCGTCTCAGCCAGCCGCCCATCGATGCAAGCCTCCATCGCCTCGACCAGGTCCGATTCAAGCCGCAACAAAATCGCCTGCGTCTCCGGATCGCCGAAGCGCACATTGAACTCCAGCACCTGCGGCCCGCGCGCCGTCATCATCAGCCCGCAATAAAGCACGCCCACAAACGGAGTCTCTTCCGCCGCCATGCCGCGCACCGCAGGCTCGGCAATGTGCCGCAGAATCCAGTCCTTCATATTCGCGTCCAGCAGCGCGTCGGTCGAGTAAACCCCCATCCCGCCGGTATTCGGCCCTGTATCGCCCTCACCAATGCGTTTATGATCCTGCGCCGGCAGCAGCGGAACCACATGCGTGCCATCGCTGAAGCAAAGAAAACTCACTTCCTCGCCTTCAAGAAACTCCTCAATCACCACCTGGCTCGCCGGTTCCCCCAGCAACTTACCGGAAAACAGCCCCTCGGCGGCTTCCATCGCCGTCTGCCGCGACTCACAAATCAGCACACCCTTGCCCGCAGCCAGCCCATCGGCCTTGACCACAATCGGCGCATGGAAGCGTTCGACCGCCTTGCGCGCTTCTTCGGTGTTCAGGCACAGCGCATAGCTAGCCGTAGGAATGTTGTGCCGCTGCAAGAACCGCTTGGCAAAGCCTTTGCTGCTCTCGAGCATCGCCGCCTCTTTCGTCGGTCCAAAGACGCGCAGCCCGCGCTCCGTCAGCGCATCCACAACACCCAGCGAAAGCGGAAGCTCCGGCCCGACAATCGTCAGGTCAGGCCGCTCGGCCTCAGCCAGCGCCACCATTGCATTCAGATCGTTCACGTTCACCGGCACACAACGCGCAATCCCCACCATGCCGCCATTCCCCGGCGCGCAAACAAGCTCCGTCACACGCGGCGAGCGCAAAACTGCCCAGGCAACCGCATGTTCCCGCCCGCCCGCGCCAAAAATCAGCACTTTCATCGTT
>JASHPD010000070.1 GCA_030038315.1 Acidobacteriaceae bacterium | reverse complement strand
TGACGTTGACCGTGGCGCGGGTCTTCTCTGGATTGACGTAAGTGAAACAACTGTACGGTTTCGTGTTGATCCAAGCCAGCACTTCCGTGTCGAGTCCTTGCAGCAATTCGACAGCGCGATCTATCTTCCAGTTGGAACTTGAGAGATCGAGAGGCATACACCGATTTTCTCATACTTGATGAGAGGGGATAATTACCTTGCCCATAATTCTTTGCAAAGTTGGGCGAGAAAATTTCGAGGTCTTGCTATCCCATGTCTCCAAAATCGGGAGACATGGGGCACCCGATTGGATTCCTAGTGCGGGCAAAAGGCAAAGACAAAAGCAACTTGCAGATCCTTCGACTCCGCTGCACTTCGTTTCGCTGCGCTCAGCAGGACAGCTTGCTGGGGAGGGAGTGTTTTCCCTGTTCCCTGTTTGCTGCTCCCTGTTTGCTGGTCGCTGGTCTTTACATCAGGCGCTGGGCGTCCACGTCTACTGTTACGTTTCTGCGGGGGACGTTTGCGGCGTCGGCGCGGGCGAGCATTCCGCGCAGGGCGGCGTTGAGGGATTTGCGCGAGGCGGCTTTCAGAATGAGATGGAAGCGGTAGATGCCCTTGATGCGCGCGACCGGCGCGGTGCAGGGGCCGAGGACGCGCACGCCTTCGAGACTCGCCTGCTCGAACCACTTGCCTAAGATTACGGACCAGCCCGCGGCTTCTTCGAGCTTTGGCGACTGGATGAGGACGTTGGCGAGGACGCCGAAGGGCGGATAGTGCATCCAGCGGCGGTATTTTTCTTCCTTTTGGACGAAGGCCGAGTAGTCATGCGCGGAGGCGGCGACGATGGCGTAGTGGTCGGGGTAGTAGGTTTGCACGACGACGCGGCCGGGGAGCTCGCCGCGGCCGGCGCGGCCGGAGACCTGCGTCATGAGCTGGAAGACGCGCTCGGCGGCGCGGAAGTCCGGCAGGGAGAGCGCGTGGTCGCAGCCGACGACGCCGACGAGGGTGACGCCGTGGATGTCGTGGCCCTTGGCGATCATCTGGGTGCCGACGAGGAGATTGATTTCGCCGGAGTGGAGGCGCGCGAGCAGGCGCTCGAGGTCGTAGCGGCCACGCACGGTGTCGCGGTCCATGCGGCCGATGCGGGCGGAGGGGAAGATTTCGGCGAGGCGCTCTTCGCCCTGCTGCGAGCCTGCGCCGAGGTAATAGAGATGCTCGGAGTCGCACTGCGGGCAGCGGGCGGGGACGGTTCTGCGATAGCCGCAGTAGTGGCATTCGAGGCGCTGGCCTTCGCGCGCCAGGCCGTCTTCGCTCGGAGGCTTGTGGTGCGTGAGCGCGATGGCGCAGTTCTGGCATTCGAGCTTGGCTCCGCAGGCACGGCATAAGACCGCGAACGAATAGCCGCGGCGGTTGAGCAGGATCATGGCCTGTTCGCCGCGGTCGAGTGCGGCTTGTGTCTGCTCGATGAGCGCGCGGGAGAATAATTGCTCGCGGCCGGTCTCCTGGAACTCGCGGCGCATGTCGATGAGCTCGACGGCGGGGAGCGGGCGCTGGTTGACGCGCTCGGTCATGGCGATGCGCGTGTACTTCCCTGCCTGCGCGTTCTGCCAGGTTTCCAGCGATGGCGTGGCGGAGCCGAGCACGACGACGGCTCCGGCGTTGCGGGCGCGCATGACGGCTACGTCGCGAGCGTTGTAGCGCGGCGTTTCCTCCTGCTTGTAGCTCTGGTCGTGCTCTTCATCGACGAGGATGAGGCCGAGGTTGGGCGCGGGGGCGAAGACGGCGGAGCGCGTGCCGACGACGATGGGCGCTTGGCCGCGGCGAATCCTGCGCCACTGCTCGCTGCGCTCTTCCGGCGTGAGCGCGGAGTGCAGCAGGGCGACTTTGCTGCCGAAGGCCGCGTCGAGGATGCCGGCCATCTGCGGGGTGAGGCCGATCTCGGGGACGAGCAGGATTGCGGATTGGCCGCGGTCGAGCGCGCGCTGCATGGCGGCGAGATAGACGGCGGTTTTTCCGGAGCCGGTGACGCCGTGGAGCAGGAAGGCTTTGAATGCGCCGAATGCCGAGGCGATTGCGGCGAGCGCTTCGGTTTGCGCCTCGTTCAGGCGAATTGGGCCAGTGGCGCGCTCGATTCCGCCGAGATGAAAGGCCGCTTGCCGCTCATCGATGCGCACGAGGCCGTGGCGGACGAGCGTTTGCAGCGTGGAATGGGGCAGGTTCTTTGCGCGCAGGACTGCAAGCGGCATTTCGTTGCCGCAGGCCGCAAGCTCGGCGAGGATGGCCTGCTGCTTTTCGGTCAGCCTGGGCAGGCGCGTCTCCGGCACGAGGACGACAAAGCGCTCGACGCGGCGGGCGTCGCGCTCGACGGCGGAGGTTTCGCGGGCGATCCAGCGCCTGCGCAGCAGCGCGGCCAGCGCGGGGAGCGATGCGCCGGTGGAGGTGCGCAGCGTGGAGACTTTGACCGGCTCGCCGTGGGCAAGCCGATGGAGAACGCGGCGCTGAAGCTCGGCGGAATCGGTTTCCACAGGGCCGATCCTGGGAGGTCTTTGCTTGCGCGCGGCGGCGCGAAGGATCTCGGGCTCGCCGTCGGCTATGTGCGCGAGAATGTCGCGGCCGGCATCGGTGATGCGGTAGTAGACCGTGCGGCGCACCTCGGCCACCAGCGGCAACATGCCGCGCAGGACTTCGCCGATGGGCGCGAGATAGTAGCTCGCCATCCACTCGGCCAGCGCGAGCAGGTCTTCGCCGAGCAACGGTTCGCCGTCCTCGTCGAGGACGGCTTCGAGCGGGCGGACTTCGTAATCGGCGGGGGCCGAACCGCCGACGCTCATGACGATGCCGATGAGCTTTTCCTTGCGGAAGGGCGCGATGACGCGCGAGCCGCGCACGGGCATGGCTCCATTGCGCACGGAGTAGGTGAATGTGCGATCGATGGGAACGGGGAGCGCGACTTCGCAAAAATTTGGGCAGTAGTCCGGCATTGGGGGCAGAAATCAGTGTAGGCGATGCGGCGGCTTGCATTTCCCGCTCCCAGGTTTCGGATTTCTTCTTATACAATTTTTTCGATGAAAAACGCGCGTTCCGCTTCCCCCGCGAAAAAGCCTGCCGCGAAGACGACGCGGCCTGCTGCACGGCCCATTACACTCTCGATCGATATTGGCGGATCGGGGCTGAAGGCGATGCTGCTCGACGCCGATGGCAAGGCCGTCAGCGAGCGGCAACGCATTCCCACGCCGGAGACGCCGACGCCGGCGCTGGTTTTCAAAGCCTTTGACCAGCTTGCCGCGGCGCTGCCGGGCTTTGACCGCGTTTCGGCCGGGTTTCCCGGCGTCATCAAGCGCGGCGTGGTCTATACGGCGGTCAACCTGCATCCGCGGTGGGTGAACTTTCCGCTGCAGGCGGAGTTTGAAAAGCGCTGGAAGAAGCCGGCGCGCGTGGCAAACGACGCGGCGGTGCAGGGCTATGGCGCGATTCGCGGCCACGGCGTGGAGCTGGTGCTTACGCTCGGCACGGGGATGGGCTCGGCGCTCTTTACCGGCGGGCGGCTCTGCGCGGGGCTGGAGCTTGGGCACCATCCGTGGAAGAAGCTCACCTACGAGGATTACATCGGGCGCAACGGCCTTGAAAAATACGGCAGGAAACGCTGGAACAAACACTTGAAAGAAGCCATCGAGCAGACGGCGCACACCTTTAACTGGGACCATCTTTACATTGGCGGCGGAAATACCAAGAAGATCGAGTTTGAGCTGCCGGAGAATGTGACGATTGTCTCGAATGAAGAAGGGATTCTGGGCGGCGTGGCGCTGTGGAAAGACGATACGCTGGCGAAGTGACCCTCCATGCCGATAAACAGAAAGCGGGTACAATAGCTTCATGCCGGTTACCTATCAGCAAGTGCAACAACTCGCGCATGAGCTGCCTCTCGAAGAACGAGTGATGCTGGCGAACGATCTGCTTGCAGACGCCGGCCCGGATCTCTTTGCCGGAGACGATGCGGCCTGGGATGCGGAGATTGCCCGCCGTGTGGCCGAAATCAAGGCGGGAACGGCGGAAACAATCTCGCTGGAAGAGTTTGAAAAAAGTATGCGCTCCACTTTGGGTGAATGAAGACAGTACGCGTTCACAAGGCTGCCGAGCGGGAGACCAATGAGGCGCTCCTTTGGTATGCCGACGTGCATTATGAGCTTTGGCGCCGCTTCCAGAATGAAGTCTCGGCAGCAGTCGCCTCAGCCGCCTCCCATCCGCTTCGTTACCCCACTTATCTGCATGGAACGCGGCGGATTCTGCTCAAAGATTTTCCATACCTGGTTGTCTTTCTCGATTGGCAGGATGCGATTTTTGTCGTCGCCGTGGCTCATGCAAAACGTGAGCCGGGCTACTGGAAACATCGCATCGAGCCAAACTCATAAATTTACGCAGGCCGTACTCACCCCGCATTTACACTGGAGCCATGCACCCTCCCGTCCGGCTGGTGGCCGTTGACATGGACGGCACGCTGCTGCCGAGCTTTGCGCAGGCGCTCACGGGGCGCACGGCGCGGGCGCTTCGCGCCGCGCAGCGGGCCGGCATTACCGTGGCGCTTGCCACCGGGCGCAGGCAGGCCTTTGCCGCGCCGATTCTTCACGGGCACGACCTGCGAGCGGATATGCCGCTGATTACGTCGAATGGTGCAGTGACGCGCACGCTCGGCGGCGAGGCCATTGACCGCTGCCACCTGCCTGCGCCGGTTGCGCGGGAGCTTTGCGGGCTGCTGCGGCCCTTTGGGACGCTGGTGTTTACCTTTGACCGCGGCGAGGATGGAGAACTGGTGCTCGAAGAGATGGAGACGGCCCACAAGCGCATGACGGTCTGGGTAGAGGCGAACAGGCACGCAATTCGCGTGGCGCGGCCGCTGGAATCGGCGCTGCCGGACGGGAAAAATCCGGACGACGATCCGATTCAGGGGATGGTTTGCGGGAGCGTGGACCAGATGAGAGCCGCGGAAAAGACTTTGCGGGAAAGCGCGTGGGCCGCGAGCTGCGAGTGCGCGCGGACGGAGTATCCGGCGCGCGATCTTTCGATTCTGGATCTGCTCCCCGTCGGCGTCTCGAAGGGATGGGCGCTGGCGCGGCTGGCCGGACGGCTGGGCGTGAACCGCCTCGAAACCATGGCGATCGGCGACAACTGGAATGATCTCGACATGCTGGAGTGGGCGGGCCAGAGCATCGTGATGGGCAATGCCGCAGGGGAACTGCGCGCGCTGGCCAGGCTGCGCGGCTGGAAGCAGGCTCCGCCGAATGACGAGGACGGCGTGGCGGTGATTCTGGAGCGCGTGCTGGAACGCCAGACTGATCGGCAGGCTGCCGGTCCGGCGCAGGTGGCACAATGAGGGCGCGGTTTCTGGCGGTATTTGCCGCGATTGCGCTGGCTACCGGTGCGCACGCCGCCGAGCGGGTTACGCTTGCAAACGGTTTTACGCTCGACTGCCGGCATCATGCGCTTGTGGATGGGCAGATGCGGCTCTACACCGAGCGGGACGATGCGAGCTATATCGAATTCGCGCCGGGTGAGATTGCGCGCATCGATGCGATTCCGGATGCGATGCTCGATGCGGACTCAGCGCCTGCGGCGCTGGCTGCGCCGGCGGCGAGCGCTCCCGATCTGCGCGCCATTCTTACGACTGCAGGACATGCGCATGATCTTGACGTTGCGCTGCTGGCGAGCGTGGTAAAGGCGGAGAGCGGCGGCAATCCGCGGGCGCGCAGCCGGGTGGGTGCACAGGGGCTGATGCAGCTTATGCCCGGCACGGCGACGCAACTTGGCGTGAAAGACAGCTACCAGCCGGACGAGAATGTGCGCGGCGGGGCGACTTATCTTGATGCGCTTCTGACGCGCTACCACGACAATCTTCCGCTGGCGCTGGCGGCTTATAACGCCGGACCGGCGGCGGTGGATCGATATCATGGCATCCCGCCTTACCGCGAGACGCGGCTTTATGTGGCGCGCGTGATCCGCGAGTTCAACCGGCGCGTGGCGGCGCGGGAGCTGGCTGCCGGACGGACGGCGAATTAGCCGAAATCCTGCGGTATTTTTTGCTTGCAATACGCCGTATTACGCCGTATTCTCGCGTATTATGAGCACCCATCGCACTGTCAGCTTCCGCATTGCTTCGGAAAAGGTGGACCAGCTTGACGCGCTGGCCAAATCCATGGACCGCGACCGGAGCTACCTGCTCAACGAGGCCATCGACGGCTACCTGGCCTATCAGCAGGAGTGTCTGGCAAAGATTCAGGAAGGGATTGCGGCCGCCGACCGCGGCGAACTCATCGATCACGAGGACGTAATGAAGATGGTCAGGTCCTGGACTAAGCATCCCACTGAGCAAAGGCAGCGTAAGACAGCGTGAAAATTCGCTGGTCCGGCCCTGCGATCAACCATCTCCGCGGCATCTTCGAGTACATTACCGTCAGAAACGAAGAGGCAGCGCATCGAATGATAACGCGGATTGCCGCGTCTATCGAACGCGCCGCACAAATGCCATACTCCGCACGAGCGGGACTGTTGCCCGGCACACGGGAGCTTGCTGTGGCTGGAACCCCGTATATAGTGGTGTATCGAATCCGCGAAGAAATCATTCACATTCTGGCGGTCTATCACGGCGCGCAGGATTGGCTGAAACCGTTTTAAGGAGACCCGCATGAATCCGGAAACACCGAAGCCGGAAGATTCGCGCGAAAGCGCAGGCATACAGCCGGATGCCGTGTCCGGCGCCGAGCCGAGTCCCGCACTGGATTCTGCGCCGCGCCTTACGCCTGTGCCGACTTCCGGTGACGGGCCGCGGTGGGTCTTCTTGGGCTCGAGCGGGTTGCGCTCGGGCTGGTCGGTGGCGATCTTCTTTGCTCTGCTGGCCGGCTTCGGGCTTGCTTACTTCGCCTCGGGCGGCATCCTGCTGCACCAGGTTCTGCACCGCGAGCTGGATGCCAAAGGCGGCCTTTCGCCGTTTGCAACGATCTTCGGCGAGGGGCTGATGGTGCTGGCGCTGGTCTCCGCCGCGGCTACGACCGGGCTGATCGAGCGGCGGCGGATTCTGGATTACAACCTGCGCGGGGTGGGACGCGCCTCGCGCTTTGTGAGCGGGCTTGTCACGGGCTTTCTGGCGCTTTCCGTGCTGGTGGGCGCGCTCTCGCTGGGCGGCTGGATTCACTTTGGCCCGGCGGCGCTGAGCGGGGCGCAGATTTATAAGTACGCGACGCTGTGGGCCTTTGCGTTTCTCCTCGTTGGGATCTTTGAGGAGGGCGCCTGCCGCTGCTACCTGCAATTTACGCTGACGCGCGGAGTCAACTTCTGGTGGGCGCTGGGGCTGGTGGCGCTGATGTGCCTGGACCTGGTGATTCGCACCAAGGGACAGGGCGTGTGGGGCGTTTATGCCTTTGCGCTGCTGGGATTGGCGCCGTGCCTGTGGCTGTATCTGCGCAAGGCGAAGGGCAGCGGCTTCTGGTTTGCGGCATGGCTTACCTCCACCTTCTTCGGCTTTGCGCACACGGGCAACGGCGGCGAAAACTGGATTGGCATCTTTGCCGCGGCGGCGGTCGGGTTTGTCTTCTGCGTGAGCGTTTATGCCACCGGCTCGGCGTGGTGGGCGATTGGCTGCCACGCGGCGTGGGACTGGGCGGAGACATTTTTCTACGGCACGGCAGACAGCGGGAATCTGCCCAAGGGACATCTGCTTACGACTACGCCGACGGGCTCGGCGCTTTGGAGCGGCGGCTCGGATGGGCCGGAAGGCAGCCTGCTGATCCTGCCGGTGGTGGCGCTGATCTGCGTGGCTGTTCTGCTGCTCTACCGGCGGCGTTCTGTACCACCAGGAAACATGCTCTAGTTTTGCTCGCGGCACGAGGTTACGCTCCCTGCGCGAAGGGCAGCCAGGACTGGGGATTTTCCCGCTGCGCGGCAAAATCGAGGCCTGTGCGCATGGGCATCCGCTCGTAGCGGCGGCCGAGGCGGAACTCGCGGGAGATGGAGTCTACAATCTCGGCAATTCGCTTGCGGTACTCGGCGGAGGCGAAGGCGTTCCGGCCGTAGCGCATCTCGTAGCTTCGCATCAGCGCGGGGTAGTGCTGGCGGACGAAGGCGAAAAACGTGGGCTGCGAGCAGGGCTTTAAAAAGAGCGCGCCTGCGGAGAAGAAATTCGCGTCGGCCTCGGCGGCGGCGCGCGCTACGGCGGCCATGGACGAACGCGCGTCGTTGATGCCCGGCATGATGGGCGAGCAAAGGACTCCGGCGCGGATTCCAGCCTGGCGCAGGCGCTTGAGGGCGTGGATGCGCAGGTCAGGCCGCGGAGCGCGCGGCTCGAGCAGCCGCGCGAGGCGCGTGTCCATTGTGGTGACCGTGAGGTGGATGGAGAGACGGTTTTTTCTTGCTACTTTTTGCAACAGCTCGATATCGCGCAGGACGAGCACGGACTTGGTGACGAGGCCAAGGCTGTATCCGCCAACTTCAGCAAAGACCTCCCAGATGGAACGCATAATCCTCTGGCGGCGCTCGATGGGCTGGTAAGGGTCGGTGGCCGAGCCGATGCCGATCTGCGCGCCCTGCGGCAGGCGGCGCAACTCCTGGCGCAGCAGCCATGCGGCGTTCTGCTTGAAGTAGATTTTGCGCTCGAACTCGGCGGGGTCGTGCATCTCCAGAAACTCGTGGGTGTAGCGCGCGTAGCAGTAGCGGCAGGCGAACTCGCAGCCGCGGTAGGGGTTGATGGCGTGGGTGAAGGGCACGCCGCGGCGCGAGGTGACCTTGCCGATGAGCGAGCGGCTTTCAAGCGGGCGGTATTCGGTGAGGAAGCCTTCGGAATCGAGCGGGGCCTGCTGCGCGAGGCGCGCGAGCGGGCCGATGCGAGCCTGGCCGGGCTGGTTCAGGATGGGAAAGAGCGTGTCGGTTTTTGCGGAGTCTATTTTCGCCATATATTCGCCTTTGCAAACACAGTACGCTTGCGCGGAAACGGCGTCAAGGGCCATTCTGGAAAAGCTCAGGATCGTAGATTTTTCCTTCAGGAGATTCCCTCATGGCCTCATCGCAGAAACTGAAGATTACCTGGCTCGGCCACGCTACTGTGCTCGTCGAGACGCCGGGTGGGAGCAGGCTGCTCATCGATCCATTTATCGCGCATAATCCCAAATATCCCACGGGATTCGAGCTGCCGGCGAAGATCGACTACGTGCTGCTGACGCATGGGCATGGGGATCACATCTCGGACGCTGCGCCGGTAGCCAAGAAGCATGGCGCGACGGTCGTGGCGATCTACGAGCTGGCCGATTACGTTGCGAAACAGGGCCCAAATCCGGATTCGATCAAGACTGTTGGCATGAACATTGGCGGAACGGTGGAACTGGGGGACGTTGCGGCCACGATGGTGGAGGCGAAGCATTCCTCGGGCGCGCAGGATGCGGACGGCACGCATTATGTGGGCGTGGCCGGAGGGTTTGTGCTCACGCTGAAAGATGGGCCGGTGCTTTACCATGCGGGCGATACGACGGTCTTCAGCGATATGAAGCTGATTGCCGAGCTTTACAAGCCGAAGATTGCCATGCTGCCGATTGGCGGGCACTTTACGATGGGCCCAAAAGAAGCGGCGCTGGCGGCGAAGTTCCTGGGTGCGAGGACGATTCTGCCGCTGCACTGGGGGACGTTTCCGCCGTTGACGGGGACGCCGGCGCAACTGGCTGCGCTGGTGGATAAGGGCGTGAAGGTTGTGGATTGGAAGCCGGGAGAATCGTTTTAGTTGTTGTATTGGCTTCCCTCCCACGTCCGAAAACACGGACGTGGGGCACCCGGCGTTGACCTATCGAGAAGGGCCTGAATATGTGGCCAGAACTTTAGGTAAGGCCCTGTGATGCATATGGCGACTGATGAATTCAAAATCCACTTGAACCTGCACCATCCTTCCTGCGATCCAGAGATGATCACAGAAACTCTTGCTCTTAAACCTTGGTTTGCAGAGAAAAGTGGAACCAAGATTGGAAACATAACTCACAAGAAAACAACATGGCTTTGCCAATTCCGAAGCGGGACGTTTGACTCGGAATTTGCGACGGCTTTAGAAGACGTAGTCACGCTTCTGTCAAGGCATGAATCCTTTTTTGCTGGGTTTATTGAACAGGGTGGCGAGGTTGAACTGGTTTTGAACTCAGCGGTAGATACAGTAGGCACAAAGGGTGACAAGTTGCTTGAACTCAGCCTACATCCTTGGTTCCTGAAACAACTCGGAGATCACGGGATAAATTTACGAGTGCAGGCATGGAATGCACAGCCTGAATAGCTGTGGGGTTGCTGTGCGGGCGAAAAGTAAAAGCAAAAGCAGATCCTTCGACTGCGCAGGTCACAAAAAGCGTGACCTGCTTCGCTCAGGATGACACTGATATTTTTTGTTGCGTGCTTTGAGACGGACACTGGCTCTGAGCATCAGGGAAGCGCAGGCCGTGGATGCGATGCGGTGCTTCCCTCGGTCATGCCTAGCACCCATTTGATGGCTTCAAAGTACATGGTGCGGATGTCGGGGTCGTCCCACGACTGCGTGGTGTGGCCTAGCGTCGAGTAAAAAACGCGGCCCTTGCCGTACATCTTACTCCAGGCTACGGCGAAATCATGGTCAGTGCGGTGGATGCGCGGGTTGTTGGCATAGTCGAGCTTCGTCGGGTCGAGGCTCAGGAGCACGTTGACCTTGTCGCGCGACCAATCCTTGGGCTGATAGATCTCGTCGTACTTGGTGAACTCTTGCGGGAAGTGCTTGACGGCGGGGAAATCGGGCTGCTCGTTGAGGATGGGCGCTTCAAAGGTGAACCAGGGGTGCTGGTCGAACCAGCCGCCGATCATCTCGCCGTATTCGGGCCAGGTATAGTTGGTGTCGAGCGCGGCGTGGATGCCGACGAAGCCTTTGCCGTCGTCGTGGATGGCGGAGATAAAGTCCGCGCGCTGGGCGGGGTCGGTGAGGATTTCGCCGGTGGTGCTGGCGAAGACGATGGCGTCGAAGTAGTCAAGGTTTTTGGCGTTGCGGCCTAGCTGTTTTTTGGTCAGCAGCTCGGTGTCGGTGCGGATCGTCGTGTCCCAGAGACCGCTCTGCTTGCCCATCTCGTAGATGGCGACCATGGCCGCGGAGACGGAGTCGTGCTCGTAGCCTTTGGTCTCGCCGATGACGAGGACGTGCTTGATGCCGCCGGGTTTGGGCTGCGGCTGCTGGGCGAAGGCTGTAATGGCGAAACTGCAAATCAACGCGCACACGAAAAGAGAGCATCGGCTCAGACGCATATCTACCCCCTGAAATGGTTACGGCAAGAAGTGTATAGCGTCGCAGTGCGATAGAGACAAAGATTCCCGGCAACAGAAAAGCCCCGCTCGAAATCGCTTCGAGCGGAGCTTTTGTTTTTCCCTGTTCCCTGCTTTTAGAATCCGTCGCGGCCATCGGACAGGATGCTTGGCTCTTCAGGGGCGCGCAGGCGGACGAGGCGGTCAACGGCGTAGGGTGTGCGCTGCTGCGTGGTGTAGTAGTGGCGCACCTGGAGCTCGCCGAGCAGGCCGATGGCCAGCATCTGGATGCCGGCTACGATAAGCACGCCGGCGATGACGAAGAGCGGGCCGTGCTGGTCCATCACGTTCTGGTGCGGATGAACGATCTTCAGGCCGAGCAGCAGGGCCGAGATAAAGCTGCCGGAGAGAATGCCGAGCGCGCCGAAGGTGCCGAAGAAGTGCAGCGGGCGGCTCATGTACTTGAGCAGGAAACGGATGGTGAGCAGATCGAAGAAAACGCGGAAGGTGCGGCCGATGCCGTAGTGGCTCTTGCCGCGCACGCGGTTGATGTTCTTGATCGGAATCTCGCAGATCGAAGCGCCGTACCAGCTTGCCAGCGCGGGGATGAAACGGTGCATCTCGCCGTAGAGCGGGATGTTCTGGATCACCTCGCGGCGATAGGCCTTGAATGTCGTGCCGAAATCGTGAATGTCGACGCCGGAGAGCCTGGCCATGAGCCAGTTGGCGATGCGCGAAGGAATGCGGCGCATGATGAAGTTGTCGATGCGCTTCTCGCGCCAGCCGGAGACAACGTCGTAGCCCTCTTCGAGCTTCTCAATGAAGTTGGGGATCTCGTTAGGGTCGTGCTGCAGGTCGCCGTCCATCGAGAGGATGAACTCGCCGGAGGCGTGGTCGAAGCCGGCGGCGAGAGCCGGAGTCTGGCCGAAGTTGCGGCGCAGCTTGACCACCAGCACGCGGCTATCGACCGCGGCGATCTCTTCGAGCAGCTTGTAGGTGCGGTCGCTCGAGCCGTCATCGATCAGGACCAGCTCAAAGCTGTCGCCCACCTGCTCCATCACCTGCTTGAGGCGGGCGTAAAGCTGGGTTACATTCTCTTCTTCATTGTGGAAAGGGACTACGATCGAGTACTTCGGCATGTCATAAGTATAGATGCGGCAGAAGTTCAAAAGTTAACAGAAATACGAGATTTGGCGCTGAAAAGTCAATGGCTTCCTGCGAGGCCAGGGGAAATCTTTGCCGAAACCGCGATGGCGCCGGCCGTGGAGCCGTCTTCGAGCAGGTTCATGCCCTGCGCGAGCGTCATGGCGGGCGGAACGGCGGAAAAGCCGCCGCGGACTTCACTGGTCTCCCGCGCGATGGACTTGAAGAACATGGCGCGGCCGCTCATGTGGATTTCAAGCCGCTCGGTCTTCCAGTCGGTGGGGCTGACCTCGATGCGGCTCAGATCGAACCATCCGCCCTTGTAGAGCCGGCCGAGGATGCCGAAGCCGAAATCGACGTTCTCATCGAGACGGCCGCTGAGGCGCGCGAGGCGCTTCATGCGCGAGTCGATCCAGAGGTCGCCGGTCATGGCGTGAAAGATGCGCGCTTCGATCGAATGCGGCGGAAAGCCGGGATTGGGACGGAAGCTGAGATGGCGGCAGCCGTTTTCTTCGCCCATGTCCCGGTAGAGGAATGCCTCGGGCAGGAGCGCTACGATGCGGCCGATGCGCTGCTCGTCGGCTGCGTAGGCCTGCTTGAGGCCGGCGCGCTCGCCGGGAGAGTTGAGAAGCTCTTCGAGGCGCGCATTTTCCTGTTGCTGCTGCGCGGCGTTGAGCGGGCGGCCGTTGAGCAGGAGCGTGCGCGTGATGGGGCCGTCCTCGGTTTCCACCTGCTCTTCGAGGAGAGTCTGCTTCTGCGAGCGCTTTTCGATCCAGTAGCGCCACCAGCCGTGGCGCTGGTGATCGTGCAGCTCGTTGTAGACGACCTCGCGGACGAGCGTTGTGGGGTTTTCCGGTTGGGGCTGGGATTGGGATTGGGGCTGCGCACCGGCAGCGATGGCCGCGGCGGCGAGGACTCCGGTCAGGATGCAAAACGCACGGGCGGGGAACGGGCGCGCTGGTACAGGCATCTGGCCTCCTTCTGCGAGTTGAAGGAATTGACCTCCGGGCACAGTATGGCGGCGAGGACGTAAACCGCAGACAAGGCGCAAGTGAAATTACGATGAATCGCAGAGAAGTTCCGAAAAGACCGGGACGAAACCCGAAAATTTGCGAACAATTTGCGAACCAGGATAGTAACGGTCCGCTGCAACTGTAGCGGCGATTTCGACGTGCGCCTTTGACGGCAGGGTTGTTTGTCTCGCGTGCGTTCTTTCCGGCAGATTTGCGCTGTATGCGGCTTGCTACACTGGGTCAAGACTGGGTCAAGACAGGGTCTGGGGTGGGGTCCATGATGGATGAGCAGGAGTTTCGCAAGGCCGCCGAGAGCGCGATTGACGCGCTGAAGCGGCACCTGATTGCGCGCGAGGAAGAAAACGAGGCGGGCTTCGAGGTAGAAGAGCAGAACGGCGTTCTGAACGTGGTTTTTGAAGAGCCGGCAAGCAAGTTTGTGATTACGCCGAATACGCCGGTGCGGCAGGTGTGGATCTCCGCGCTGGCGACGAGCTTCAAGCTCGAATGGGATGCGGTTTCCGGCTCGTTTACGCTGCCGAAGACCGGCGAGAAGCTGATTCCGCTGGTGGACCGGCTGATTGAGCAGAACCAGGCGGGGTGAGGCTGCTTTGCGCAGGCTGTTTGGCTTCACGGATTATTTGAGCTTGTTGAGCTTATACGGAATTTTGCGGCTCAAGCGCTATGATGGCGCTGACACATAAAGCGGCATCTTG
>JASHPD010000011.1 GCA_030038315.1 Acidobacteriaceae bacterium | reverse complement strand
ACTGTGCCATTCACGCGCCACTTGCCCGGCGAGTGCGGATCGGTCAGCGCGCTCTGCCGGCGCGACGGCTCGGTCTGGTTGTTGCACCAGACCTGGCCCCAGCTCAGGAAGTAGCGTTGCGCCTCGGTGTAGCCGTCGATCTTTTCGTCAATCGACTTGCCTTCGGCGGCCAGCGTGTCCAGCAGCGCCAGATAGGCGATGCGCAGGCCTCCGTTGTCGGCGGTGTTTTCGCCCAGCGTGAGCTTGCCGTTGAGCTTCTGCTCGGGCAGGCCGTCGTGCGCGGACGCAGTGACGAAGTTGCCGTACTCGTTCACTTCGCAATCCGTGCGCTCCTCGAATTTCTTGCGGTCGTCGGCCGTCTGCCATTCGCGCAGGTTGCCGTGGCCGTCGTACTGCGAGCCTTCATCGTCGAAGCCGTGCGTCATCTCATGGCCGATGACGGCGCCGATGCCACCGAAGTTCACGGCCGGATCGAGGGAAGCGTCAAAGAACGGCGGCTGCAGAATGCCGGCAGGGAAGTTGATGTCATTCATCGAAGGATCGTAGTAGGCGTTGACCGTCGGCGGCGTCATGCCCCACTCTTTTTCATCCACGGGCTTGCCCAGGTGGTCGAGATCCCAGTTGCGCTCGAAGATATCGCTGCGGCGCAGGTTGCCGATGAGGTCGTCGCGCTTGACTTCCAGCGCGGCGTAACTGCGCCAGTGCTCGGGATAGCCGATCTTGTTGCGGATCATCGCGAGCTTCTGCTCGGCGGCCTTCTTGGTGTCCTCGCTCATCCACGGCAGCGTCTGGATGTCTTCGCCCAGGGCCTTTTCGAGCTCGGCGACGAGCCGATCCATCTTGGCCTTGGCGTCCGGCGGGAAGTTCTGCTTCACCCAGTCCTGGCCCACGGCCTCGCCCAGGGCGCGGTCGGTCATCGCCGTGCACTGCTTCCAGCGCGGCTGGGGCTGCTTCTGGCCGGCCAGCGTCTTGCCGAAGAAGGCGAAGTTTTCATCGAAGAATGCCTTGGGCAGGTTGGGCGCAAAGGCGTGGAGATTGTGCCAGCGCAGATAGGACTTCCACGCGTCGATCGGCTCGCTGACGAGCAGGCCGTTGAGCGCCGAGAAGAAGCCCGGCGTCATTACGTCGAGCGTGTCAAAGTGGCCCACCTTCACTGCCTGGAAGTAGGCGCCGAAATCGAAATCCGGCGCCAGCTTCTGGAAGTCGGCCACGGTATAGATGTGATAGCGTTTTTCGGGATCGCGCAGGTCCACGCGGCTGGTGGAGGCTTTCGCCAGCGCGGTTTCAATGTCGAGAACGCTCTGCGCTTCCCTGGCTGCTTCCTCGGGCGTGTCGCCGGCCAGCGTGAACATCTTCGTCACGTGGTCCTTATACTCCTCGCGGATTTTTGCGAAGTGGTCGAGCAGATAGTAGTCGCGGTCGGGCAGCGAAAGCCCGCCCTGGCCGATCGCGGCGATCTGCTTCGACGAATCCTTATCGTCCTGCTGCACGCCAAAACGGAAGAGCGGCGCGGCGTCGCCCTGCGCGGCAAGCTCGCTGATTACTCTGGCAATCTGGCGCGGGCTCTTGAGCGCGGCAATGCGCGCAAAGGCCGGCTTGAGCGGGTCAAGCCCCCTTTGCTCAACCAGGCCGGTGTTCATGCAGGCGGCATAGAAGTCGCCATACTGCTTCTGCAGCGGCGTTTTGGGATCTTTGGCCGCCGCGTCCAGCTCCTGCCAGAGCAGGTAGCGGTTACGCTCGTTGAGCAGCGAGAAGCTGCGCGCCCAGCGCGACTGGTCCGGCGGGATGGGATTGGCCTTGTCCCAGTTGCCGCAGGCGTACTGGTAGAAGTCCACGCAGGGATCGACGGATTTGTCGATGGCCGTGGGGTCGAAGCTCTTGACGGCGGGCGGCGGCGCGGGTGTTTCGTCGCTGGACTGGCCGAGGACGCAGGCGGGAGCAAGAAAGGCTCCGGCCGCGAGCAGCAATGCGGGTGCAAGGCGAGAGGCGTTCATGGGATTTCCCTCTGGGGATGGGGTGTGGTTCGTTTCTGTTGCGATAGCAGCGTAACACAAAGAAACCGCAGCAAAGCGTAAATATCCCGGCGCTATGCCTCCTCGATCCCTTGCTCCCTGCCTTCATTACGCAGGCAGCAGCTCGGGGTTTCCGTTGGGCTGGTGCAGCAGCCGCTCGAAATCTTCCGGCGGCAGCGGCGGGCCGAAGAGAAACCCCTGGTGGGTGTAGCAGCCGAGCAGCTCGATGGCGTTGCGCTGCTCGATGGTCTCGACGCCTTCGGCCAGCACGCGCAAATTCAGCGAGCTGCCCAGTGCAATGATGGTCTGCGCAATCGCCTGGCTGCTCGGGTCGGTGAGAATGTCGCGGACGAAGGACTGGTCGATCTTGATCTGCGAGAGCGGCAGGCGCTTGAGATAGGAGAGCGAAGAGTAGCCGGTGCCGAAGTCGTCGAGGGAGAAGCGGATGCCGCGGGCTTCGAGCGCGGTCATCTTGGCGATGGCGTCCTCGGCGTTGTCAACGAGCATCGATTCGGTGAGCTCGAGCTTGATGCTGCGCGGATCGGCGCCGGTGCGGTCAACGACATCGAGAACGCTGGCCACGAAGTCCTCCCGGCGCAGTTGCAGCACGCTGATGTTGACCGCGACGGTGATCTCCGAGCGCTGGCTGCGCGCATTCCATGCGGCGGCCTGGCGGCAGGCGCTCTCCAGCACCCAGGTGCCGAGCGGCAGGATGAGGCGCGATTCCTCGGCCAAAGGAATGAAATCGCCCGGCGTGAGCAATCCGTGCTGGGGATGGCGCCAGCGCAGCAGGGCTTCGGCGCCGAAGATCTTTCCATGCGAGACCTGGGGCTGAAAATAGAGCACGAACTGGCTCTTCTCAATGCCGCTGCGAATCTCCTCTTCGAGCGAGGCGCGGGCGGTGACGGCGGCCTGCAGGCCGGGAGAGAAAAAGCGCATCACGCCGCGCCCGGCGGCCTTGGCCTGGTACATGGCGATGTCGGCCTGCTGGAGGACGTGGTGGAAGTCGGCCTGGTTGTCGCCGAAGACGGTGATGCCGATGCTGCACGAGCTGCGGCTCTCGCCGCTGTCGAGCATATACGGCTGGGCGAGGCGATCGAGGATGGTTTCGGCCACGTCCATTGCCTGCGAGGCGGCGATCTCGGCACTGCCGTGCAGCTCTTCCAGGATCACTGCGAACTCGTCGCCGCCCAGGCGCGAGACCGTGTCGGAGGGATTGACGCAGGATTCAAGCCGGCGCGCCGCCTCGCGCAGCAGCAGATCGCCGGTGTGGTGGCCGCGCGTGTCGTTGACGGTCTTGAAGTTGTCGAGATCGATGAAGAGCAGCGCGCGCTTGCGGTGCGTGCGCGAAGAAAGCGCGATGGATTTGCGGAACTGCTCGGCGAGCAGGCGGCGGTTGGCCAGGCCGGTCACCTGGTCATAGAAGGCCAGCGCGCGAATCTCCTCTTCGGCCTTCTTTTCGTTGGTGATGTCGCGCACGGCGATAAAGAGACACTGCTCGCCGTTGATCTCGATAGTGGTGGCAAAGACCATGCCCCACAGCGTGGTGCCGTTTTTGCGGCGGAACTGGATTTCAACGTCGCGGAAACTTGCTCTCTTGCGGATGATCTCCATCATCTGGTTGCGATTGCTGTAATCCACCCAGATGTCGATCTCGCGCGAGTTTTTGCCGAGGACCTCTTCGCGCTTCCAGCCGGTAACGGCGGTGAAGGTCGGATTGACATCCACATACATGCCGTCGGCGATGCGGGAGATGACGATGACGTCCGGGCTGGTTTCAAAGGCGGCGCGATAGCGCGATTCGCTCTGGCGCAGCGCCTCTTCTGTCTTCTTGCGCTTGGTGATGTCCAGCGCTGTAATGACGCAGCCCGTGATGGCGCCCGCCGCGTTGCGGATGGGCGCGAAGTTGATGCTGCGGTTCCACGTCTCGCCGGTGTCCCTGCGCCGGTGGATGTACTCGACGCCGGTGGCGGTTTCTCCGCGCAGGGCGCGCGAGGATGCCCATTGATCGGGCGTCGCCGGCGTTCCGTCGGCCAGAAAAATTTCGATGGACCGGGCGTAATCTTCGGCGGTGCGCGGGCACTCGGATTTGTCTTTCCAGCCGTGCAGATTGACGAATGCCTGGTTGCAGTCAAGCATGTTGCCGTGGTCGTCGCCGAGGAAGACGGCTTCGGCGGCGCTTTCCATGGCTCCTTCGAGCTTGCTCTGGGCCGCGTGCAGCGCATGTGCGTTTTCCAGCTCCGCCAGCAGGCGATGGTCTTTGCGCAGCCGGTCGGCGAGGATGCAGAAGGCGATGCAGAGAAGAACTGAAATCAGGAGCGCGATGATATCCGCGGTGCTTTTGGAGGAAAAAGAGCCGGCCGGCTGCATCACGGTGTAGTCGGTGATGACGGCGGCCAGCGCCGTGGCGGCCAGGCCGGGCCACAGGCCAAGCACCAAGCCGTCGAGAACGATTGCCGGCAGAAAGGTGATGTAGACGGAGAGCGAAAAACCGAATGCGCTGTGCACCCAGATGCGCACCAGATGTGCCGCTACAACAATCCCCAGCGCCAGCAGAATCTTCCAGGGAAGAGGTGCTGAAGTTTTCCTTTGGCCCATGTAAAGCTCTCTGCTCCTCCATTGGAGGCTCGATATTGCGGACTTGCTGGCACTGCGGACTTGATGGAAAAGGCCGATACAGCGGAGGCTTTCTTTAGCCACCACTATTCCGGGTTACCCGGCGAAAGTCAATCGAATTCCGGCAGTTTCAAAAGAATTCGGCCCATTTCGGAGTGCTGTGATGCGGTTACGCCGCAGTGGGCTGGCGCGGGCGGCTGTTTGGAATCGCCGGCCGAGGCTGGAGCCTCGACAATGTGGAAAATGGGAACGCTGCAAGGTTCTTTACATCTCCCGGCGAGCCCTGACACACTGGAACGTGGACACCCAGACCATCGTTATCCTCGATTTCGGCTCGCAATATACGCAGCTTATCGCCCGCCGCGTCCGCGAGTTGAATGTTTTTTCCGTGGTTCTGCCCTGTACGGCTCCGCGCAAGGAAATCCAGAGCTACAAGCCGCTCGGCATCATTCTTTCCGGCGGGCCTTCGTCGGTGTATGACGCCGACGCTCCCGCCGCCGATCCGAAGATCCTCGACGAGAATGTGCCAATTCTGGGCATCTGCTACGGCCTTCAATTTATCGCTCATCACCTCGGCGGCAAGGTCCGCTCGGCTCCCAGGCGCGAGTACGGCCACGCGGAAGTGACGGTTGAAAACAGCGCGACGCCGCTCTTCGCCGGGCTTCCGCCGCAGCTTCAGGTGTGGATGAGCCACGGCGACGAGGCTCTGGAATTGCCCAAGGGCTTTTCACGTACCGCCGTCACCTCGAATGCGCTGGCCGGGATTGCGAATGAAGACCGCCGCATCTGGGCCGTGCAGTTCCATCCCGAAGTCCACCACACGCCGCTCGGCCCGCAACTGCTCAAAAACTTTGCCTTCGGCATCTGCGGCGCGAACGGCGACTGGACTCCGGCGCACTTCATCGAGACCACCGTCGCCTCCATCCGCGAGAAGGTTGGCAGGGATCACGTGATCTGCGCGCTCTCGGGCGGCGTCGATTCCTCCGTGGCGGCGATGCTGGTGCATAAAGCCATTGGCAGCCAGCTTACCTGCGTCTTTGTGAACAACGGCGTCCTGCGCAAGAACGAATTTGAGAACGTACAAAAAAATCTGCGTGACAAGCTGGGGCTGAACCTCGTGGCTGTGGACGCGAGCGAGCGCTTCCTGAGCAAGCTCGCCGGAGTAACCGACCCGGAAAAGAAAAGGAAAATCATCGGCGCGGAGTTCATCGCCGTCTTCGACGACGAAGCTGCGCGCATCGCCCGTGAAACCGGCAAGCCCGAAGGCAAAGCCAGTCTGGACTGGCTGGTGCAGGGAACGCTTTATCCGGACGTGATCGAATCGAGCAGCGTCAAAGGCCCCAGCCAGACGATCAAGAGCCATCACAACGTCGGCGGCTTGCCCGACCGCATGAAGCTCAAGCTCATCGAGCCGCTGCGCGATCTCTTCAAAGACGAAGTCCGCCGCATCGGCCGCGACATGGGAATGCCCGAAGAAATCCTCAGCCGCCAGCCATTCCCCGGCCCCGGCCTCGCTGTGCGCATCCTCGGCGAAATCACCGCCGACCGCGTCGCGCTGCTGCAGGAAGCCGACGATATCGTTGTCAGCGAGATCAAAGCCGCGGGCCTCTACACCAAAATCTGGCAGAGCTTCGCGGTGCTGCTTCCCATCATGTCCGTCGGCGTGATGGGCGACCAGCGCACTTACGCGTACACCGCCGCCGTCCGCGCCGTGCACTCGGAGGACGGCATGACCGCCGACTGGACCCCGCTGCCCTACGACGTGCTGAAACGCATCTCCAGCCGCATCGTGAACGAAGTCCGCGGCATCAACCGAGTCGTCTACGACATCACCTCCAAGCCGCCGGGCACCATCGAGTGGGAGTGAGGGCGAGCCGTCCAGGCGGTTACGCCTTCGGCTCCGGAACAGCGATGTGGCATTCCAGGCCTGATCTGGCAGATAAAGTTGCTTTCTGCCATACTGGAGGTGAGGTGCCACATGCCCACCGAAACTGTCATTCTCGGCGAAAGCGGCCGCATCGTCCTGCCGGCCGAAATCCGCAAGGAATTCGGCCTTGAGCCGGGAGAGCGTTTAACCGTTACCAGCAGCGGCGGCGAGATACGCATTCTGAGCCGGAAGATGGCTCTGGAGAGCATTCGCGCGGGAATCATCAGGAAGCGCGGCAGCCTGAAGGGCATCCTCGACGAGTTTCTGTCGGAAAAGCATGAAGAGGCAAAGCGCGAGGCGGAGCTTGGGTAGGATTGTCCTTGATTCTTCCGCGGTTCTGGCTTTGGTGCTCAGAGAGCCCGGCGGGCAGCGCGTTGGGGCGCTGCTCGATCGGCTGGACCGAGGTGAAGACCTGCAGATCGCCGTCAGTTCGGTTACATGGTGCGAGATTCTGACCCGCCTTCATCGCAACAATGACGCCATGACAGGCTCGGAGCTGGCCGCTCTGCTGGACGGCGTGACAGTCGTTGCATTTGGCCGTCTGGAAGCCGAGCGTGCGGCCGACTTGTCGCTATCAGAGCGCTCGCTCTCGCTCGGGGATCGCGCCTGCCTCGCGCTGGCCAGGTCGAACGGAGCGACTGCATGGACGGCCGACAAAATATGGAAGCGTCTTCAGCTCGGGATCTCCATCGAGATGATTCGCCATTGAGCCGCAGGCAGGCTCACCCCTCCGCGGACTGCCCGCGCAGCGCAGCCACTTCGCGCGTGAGCGCCTCTAATTGCGCCATCACCGCGGCGTGCTGACGCTCGGTGGAGGTAGGCTCGACGGCCTCCACATAAAACGTTCCGCTCGGCTCCAGCTCGCAGAGCTTCACCTGGCTCAGGGTAGTAAAGCCCTGCCGGTGAATCACGTCGATCAGCTCCTCGCGCGTCAGCGACTCGCGCTTCATGGCTTTTTCATCCACCTTGCCATTGCGGACAAGGACCGTTGCGCGGCCTTCCAGCACGCGGTTCAGGCGGCGTGACCGGTAAAGCACATTCGCCATCACCCAGTTGATGCCCAGCAGCCCGATGGCTCCGATAATGCCGCCGGAAACGGAGTTGTCGTCTCCGATGATCGCGTTCTGCACCGTGTTCGAGAGCGAGAGCAGCACGACGAGGTCAAAGGGATTAAGCTGGGCCAGCTCCCGCTTGCCAAAGATGCGCAGCAGAATCACCAGCACCAGGTAGATGATGACAGGGCGCAGCAGCTTCTCCAGAATCGGAAGCGGCAACTGAAACATGTCGTTGAGAATGGTGTGCAGCATGGCACGAGGATAGCGAGGCTTGCGCATATTTCCAACTCGCTCCTGTTTCCAACGGAAGAGCAGATAAAAATGTTGTCATTCTGGGCGAAGCGAAGAATCCGCAGTTGCTTTTCGCCTCTTCCACCCCGAAATTGATATCCTCGCCTGTTCGTCATGGAGGTTTTTCAATGCGTGAAGCAGTCATTGTGGCGGCGGTGCGTACACCGGTTGGGAAGTTTCAGGGCTCGCTGGCTGGGTTTGCCGCGCCTAAGCTGGGCGCGCTTGCCGTGCGGGAAGCTGTGCGCCGTTCCGGCTTTGCCCCCGCGGAAATCGACGAGTGCATCATGGGCTGCGTCCTGCAGGCCGGCCTCGGCCAGAATCCGGCGCGGCAGGCGGCGATTTACGGCGGCCTGCCGCCGGAGTCCGGCGCGCTGACCGTGAACCAGGTTTGCGGATCGGGGCTGCGGGCGGCGTCGTTAGCGGCGCAGGCGGTTGCCTTGGGCGATGCGGAGGTGATGGTCGCCGGCGGCATGGAATCCATGAGCAACGCGCCGTATCTTTTGCCGCAGGCGCGCAATGGCTATCGCATGGGCAACGGAACCGTGCTCGACGCAATGATCCATGACGGCCTTTGGGAGGCCTATCGCGGCTTCCACATGGGCATCGGCGCGGAGATGATCGCCGAGAAGTACGGAATCACGCGCGAGGAGCAGGATGCCTTTGCCGCCGAATCGCACCGCCGCGCCGCCGAAGCAACGAAGGCCGGCATCTTCGCCGAAGAAATCCTGCCTATCGAAATCCCCGCAGCAAAAAGGGGTGAGTCTCCGCGCGTCTTCGCAACCGACGAAGCCATTCGCCCCGAGACAAGCGTGGAAACCCTCGCCCGGCTCAAGCCCGCCTTCAAAGAAAACGGCACTGTGACCGCGGGAAACGCGCCGGGTGTGAGCGACGGCGCTGCCGCCGTGGTGATTACCAGCGCGCATCTGGCGCGGGAACGCGGAATCAAGCCGCTCGGCATAGTCCGGGCCAGCGCGACCGCGGGCCGCGAGCCAGAGTGGTTCGGCCTTGCGCCGATTGACGCGGTGCGCAAGGTGATCGAGCGCGCGGGTTGGGCGCTTGACTCCGTAGACCGCTTCGAGCTGAACGAGGCTTTCGCTGTGCAGGCCATTGCCGTCAACCGCGAGCTTGGGCTCGATGCAGCGAAGGTCAATGTGCATGGTGGCTCGGTGGCGCTCGGCCATCCTATTGGCGCGAGTGGGGCGCGCGTTCTGGTGCGGCTGCTCAGGGATTTGCAGGAGTCCGGCGGCAAGCGTGGGATTGCTGCGCTGTGCCTGGGCGGCGGCAATGCCGTGGCGATGGCGGTGGAGAGCGTGGACAGGTAGGCCGGGGATTTATCCCCGGCAATTCGACAGTAAAACGAACTCGGGCCTTCAGGCCCTGAGGTATGCTTTTTCGCTAATCGCAGACGAGCGCAGCATCGGAGAAATCGATCGGCTCATGCGCTTCCGCAGGCTCTTCAAAAACAGCATTGCCGGAAACCTGCGCCTCAAAAAACGCATCCACCTGATCGAGAATCGCCGCGCCGGTTTTGGCCTGATAAATTGCGGCACGTAGCTTCGCACCGCCCGGAACGCCGTGCGTGAACCACGAGGCGAACTGCTTCATCTTGCCCACGGCTTCTTTCCCCACGGACGAAGACCTGTCCGTGGGGGCCCCTGCTTCGCGGCCTGCATTTTCCGGCTTTTCAGCAATGCCGCCAGCTTCCGTTCCGGCCATCAGCATCCGGAAGTAGGCGCGGATCATGTGGTAGCGATCGGCTGCCGTCGGCTTGTCGTAGGTGCTCGTTGCGGTGAACTGCGCAATCTGGCGGAAGATCCACGGATTGGCCGGCGCACCGCGGCCAATCATCACGGCATCGCAGCCGGTCTGCGCGATCATGGCTGCCGCGTCCTCCGGCGTGCGGATGTCGCCGTTGCCGATGACAGGGATTTTGACAGCCTGCTTGATGGCGGCAATCCACTCCCAGCGCGCGTAGCCGGTGTAAGCCTGCTCGCGGGTGCGTGCGTGCAGCGAGACGGCGTTGAGACCTTCAGCCTCCGCCATCTTCGCCAGCTCGACGCAGATGATATTCACATCATTCCAGCCGAGGCGGAACTTGACGGTGAAGGGAATCGAGACGGACCTGCGCACCGCACGGAAGATTTCGCCGATCTTCGGCAGATCGCGCAGCAGCCCTGAGCCGCCGTTGCAGCCCACAACGCGCTTGGCCGGGCAGCCGAGGTTCAGGTCCACCATGTCGAAGCCGGTGTCCTCGACGATGCGCGCAGCCTCGGCCAGCGTCTCCGGGTTCGAGCCAAACAACTGCGCAGAGATCGGGTGCTCATCGTCGAAAAAGGTCAGATAGCGCTTGCGCTTTGATTCGCGCATCCGCGAGAGGCCGTCGGCGGAGGTGAACTCCGTCATCAGCAGCCCGCAGCCGGATTGGGTGTTGGTGACCGCCGATTCGATACCGGCAGCATCGCTATCCCACGTCTCAGAATCGAGACGTGGGGCACCCGCTATGGTGGTGGCGCCAGCAGAAGCCGACGTAGTGGTGAAGAGGCTGGCATGACGAATGAAGCGGCGGAAGACAGTGTCCGTGACGCCGGCCATGGGCGCGAGGACCGTGGCTGGGCGCACCTCGACCGGGCCGATCTTCATCTCGGCCGGAACCGGCGCGGAGCTGGTGCGCTCGACGGGTTCTTCCCACGCTTTTTTCACGGTAAAGCCTCTACCCGACATTGTTTGTTATTCACGCACTTCCCAGTTGGCCGTGTGAGCAGCAACATATTGGTCAGCTAATTCAACGATTTGCTTGGAGGAACGGAACCGCTCGGGCTTGAGAATAACTTGAACAGGGATATCCGCTTCATTTAAGTCCACATACAAGATTCCAACGCGTCCTACCCCATCTTCGGCGAATGATTTGCGTGAGAGTTCATCCGAGAGCAGGAGTTTGCCTATTTCAGGACCATTGCCCACTATGGCTATGTAGCGGTAGTGCATTGGAAGAGATTTAATCTCTTCCATGCGATCTGGAAGTGACTTGATTTCCTCCATAAGGCCGGTAAGCCTGCTGTCCAGTAAAGGCCAAGTCACTTTTATGGGGGTTCCTGGATAAATTAAAGCCATCCAGAGTGCGTGAACGTCGCCTACGCCGGCACGGTCAATGGCCAATACATTTACTGGCGTACTATTCCACTCTGCATCCAGGTATATCTTGGGAACGAGGAGCTTCCGAATGAAATAATTCTGGAGAGCATTCTCGGCTCTGCCTACATTCAACCGCTTCTGTGTATCATTCATCTCCCCATCCCTCAATTTGCAGACTTTTTCCGGTTATCTCGGCCCATGCCGCGAATCGCTCTGCTTGTTGGATGATCTGTTTAACTTCATCTTCATTTGTTGAATCCGCTGAGTAGGCGATTTTGCTTTTCTTGCTCAGCAGCTTTTCCAGTCGATCAATCCCTTGTACTTCCTTGAATCTTCGTATCGTGAGTAATGCTCTCAATTCATTAGAAGCGCGCTGATGGTTCTCAGATGAGAGCTTGGTACTTCCCAGGCCGCTTCGCAAAGCATCGCAGTATGAAATTGCCCCATGAATACCGAGCAAAGCAGAAGAATGTCTAAATTCCCCAAGGTCTTCTCTTAGAAATTTCATCCCTTCCAGAA
>JASHPD010000069.1 GCA_030038315.1 Acidobacteriaceae bacterium | reverse complement strand
AAGAATCCGCCGGGAAGCGCAAAAGCATTCACCTCGTCCGAGTCGATCACCTTGATGGTGAACGGAACCTTGCAGTCGGAGTTCTTCACAATGTTCTGTCCGATGCGATTGACGTACTCCGTCACCACGGGATCGGTGATGAAGTGCGTGCTCTTCTCGATCTCGTCGGCATACATCTTGCCCATCTTGATCTCGGTGTCGGTGGAGTACCAGTTGCCCAGCCCGCGCCCGCCAATGTTGCGGTTCCCGACAGCGTTCACGTCCTCCTCGCTGCCCGGCTTGACCTTGATGAGGTCGCTGCCCGGATCGACCACCTTGTCCGGATCGACGTTCGTCGCCGCCTCGTCGCCCTTCACCGGCTGCGTTCCCGGCGCGGGCTTCTTGTCCTTATCCGCGTTCTTATCGTTGGCGGTTTGCGCATTGCCGTTCTGCGGATTGGCGGATTGTGCCGTGGCCGGCGTATCGCCGCTCACGGGCGTAGTGCCCGGTGCGGGCTGCGCCTGAGGCGTCGCAGGACTGGAGCTGGTGCCGGAAGTAGAAGTGCCCGAGGTCGTGGAGCTTGTTCCTGAAGACGTGCCCGTAGATGTCGTCTGCGGAGTCTGGGTCTGCTGCGCGCGCGCCGCTGGAAGCAGCATCAGCACGGCTGCAACGGCCGCCAGCACAATCCCTTTCTGCCCCATCGATTCCTGGCTCATCGCACACCTCCCCCTGAGAATACACCCGCTTCGCTCTATCGATTAGACGCCATCCTCCCGTCTTTTGATAACACCAACGCGGAATTTTCCCCCCGCCCCGGATTTTTCGCCCGCGTCCATGGAAGTCCGGCGCCCGCTCTCCGTTTTGCGCGGTAACCTTTCTCAATTAAAGTGGAGTCCACAAGGCAAATGGCACTCAACCCACTCCTGCGCAGAACATTGCCCGCCCTCGCCGCACTGGCCGTGTGCGCGTCCGTGCATCTGCCCGCCCAGCAGCAAACAGAGCCGCATACGCGGGACGGCGCTCCCGGCTTGCGCGCGCTTGGCCATCTGCTGCCGCGCCCGGAGCGCCCGCACAAAAAGCCATCCCCCGCGCAGCCTCCCGTCACGGTTCTCTTCAACGCCACCGATCTCGGCGCGCCCATGACGCTCAACCGGAGCTGGCGCGTCGGCATCACCTCCGACCCAGCCGCGGCCACGCCGCAATTCGACGATTCGCACTGGGCCGTCCGCGACGCCTCCGATGCCATTCCCGACGTCCCCGATCCCGCGGACGACGACGCAGAGGACAGATCGGACCATCGATCGAATCGCGGCTCCGGCCAGCCTCGCCAGCACGAATTCGCCTGGTTCCGCCTGCATATCAAACTGGCTCCCAACCACGGTCCCGTCGCGCTGCTCATCCAGATTCCAGTAACCTACGGCACCACCCTCGTTCCCAGCTCAGACTCGCCCGATGCCACCGTCTTCGCCAACGGCCGGGAGATCCCCCCCAGCGGCCCGCACGGCGACACGCCCGAACGCTACGCCTCCATCACGCGCCTCTACAATCTCAACGCCGCGCCGGATGTCACCGACCTCACACTGGTCGTTCGTGTCCTTCACATTCCCTTCGGCTTCACCGCCTACACGCGCTTCTTCGCCACGCACACGCTGCTGCTCGGCGCCCCGGACGACCTCAACCAGGCGCTCACCCTCTGGGACCAGCGCACGCTCTTCGAGCGCCTGCCCAAGCTGGCCAATTCCATCTCCCTCGCCGTCCTCGGCGCTTTCCTGCTCGCGCTCTTCTTCGTCCAGCGCGGCCATCGCGAATACCTCTGGCTGGCGCTCTATGAGCTCGTGCAGGCCCCCATCAGCTTCATCGATCTGGCCGGAAAATTCGCCCACCTCGACAACCTCCTCTACGCCGCGCTCTTCCTGCAGCTCGAAGCCGTCTCGGCCTATCTCTACTTCGAGTTCCTCATCGAGTTCCTCGACCTGCGCCAGCGCTGGAGCGGCCCAAAGACGCGATTCCGCCGCTTTTCCATCCACCTGCTCCGCTGGACCGCGCCCGTGCTCGCGCTCATCGCGCCGTGCATCCTGCTGCTTGCCACAAGCAGGCTTGCGGTTGTGCTGCTCGTGGCCGTTGTCCTCTTCTGCATCTTCTGGTTCGCCGCCTGGCTCGTCTTCTGCCTCGCCGTGCTCATCGCCGCCACCGTGCGCCGCAACTTTGAGGCCGGAATGCTCCTCATTCCCCTCGTGCTCTCCTTCATCGGCACCCTCGATCCCATCTTTGCCGACAGCATGGGCGCGTGGACCGGCAGAAACTACCAATCCCCGCTGACCATCCAGGCCGGCCCCATCCCCATTCACTTCGCCTCCATCGCGGATTTCGTCGGCCTGCTCGCCATCGTGCTCATCATCTTTGTCCGCTTCCAGCGCATCCACCGCGACCGCGAGCGTGCCTCAAGCGAGCTCGCCGCCGCGCGCAGCGTGCAGGAGCTGATGATCCCACTCGAAAAAATCAAAACCCCCGGCTTCGAGATCGATTCCGTCTACAACCCGGCCAACGAGGTCGGCGGCGACTTCTTCCACATTGAAACCATCCCGGAAGGCGGCCTTCTTGTCGTTATTGGCGACGTGGCCGGCAAAGGCCTGCAGGCCGCCATGAACGTCTCCATGCTCGTCGGCGCGCTGCGCCGCGGCGACGAGCTGCGCCCCGCCAGAATCCTCGAAGCGCTGAATCGCGTCCTGGTAGGCAGCGAGAGCTTCACCACCTGCGAAGCAGCCTTGTTCCTGCCCGACGGCGAGCTGGTCGTCGCCAGCGCCGGCCATCTGCCGCCGTACCTCAACAGCCAGGAGATCGCGCTCCCCGGCGGACTGCCGCTCGGCGTCATCGCCAACGCCGCCTACAACGAAGTCCGCCTCTACCTGCACCCCGGCGACCGCGTGCTTTTCCTTTCCGACGGCGTGGTCGAAGCCCGCCATCCCAGCGGCGAGCTCTTCGGCTTCGACCGCGTCCACAACCTCAGCAACCAGTCCGCCTTCTACATCGCCGACGCCGCCAAAACCTTCGGCCAGGAGGACGACATCACCGTCCTCGCCGTGCGCCGCCTCGCGCAAGCCGCCGCCGCATAAACGCTTCGCCCGCACCAGCAACCCACCGGGTGCCCCATGTCTCCCGATTTTGGAGACATGGGATAACGAGAGCCCAAAATTTTCTTCCCGAATTTTGCAAAGAATTACGCCCCAATATGCCACACTGAGAATGGACAGAGAAAAAAGGCCCGGTTTCCACCCGAACCGGGCCTTTTCGCATTCAGACCGCTAGGATGGCGCGGATACACAACGGTAGGCCGGGGATTTATCCCCGGCAATCAATGCAGCAAAAGGAGTCTAGGAGTGTGTCGGGGATAGATTCTCTCCGCAGTTAATTTGCAGTTGGGATGGGCGGCATCGGTTTAGGATGCGGGTATGGGCAAGAGCTTTCTCCCCGACGGCGTAAACCAGTCGCTTCTGTTTCCGCCGTCTTTGCACGATTGGCTGCCGGAAGGTCATCTGGCGCGTTTTTTGGTGGACATGGTAGGGGTGC
>JASHPD010000068.1 GCA_030038315.1 Acidobacteriaceae bacterium | reverse complement strand
CAGGGGTTGCAGCGCCGCCGCGGTCCGCCAGTCCTGCATCTCCAGGTTATAGAAGATCGGGAATTTTGCGCGGTAATACCCGGCCATTCCGCGCATGTATCCGCTGCCCATTCCGGGCATCGCCTCAATGCGGTCCAGCGCGGAAGCAACTTCCGCGAGCACCGCCCTGGCCTTTGCGTCCTGCCCGCTCTGGAGGTAGGCGTACATGAGGAAATCGTAGGAGTGGGGCTCGTCCATGATGCCGCTCTCGTGCCTGCGCTCGGCGGCCTCGGAAGCCTCGATGGAGCCGAGCTGCGATGCGATGTCCTGCGGCCACAGGCCCAGGCGCGCGAAGATGTGCCCCGGCATGTGGAAGGCATGGGGCCCATCCGGCGCAATCTCCCCGTAGTGCTCGGCGGCTTTCAGGCCCTCCGCCGCCATCAGGGGATTGTCGCAGGCATGAATGACGTAGTGCACCACGCCGGGATTGTCCGGATGGTTGGCGAACAAGGGGCGCAGCACGGCCATCGCCTTGTGCTCCTGGCCGAGGCTGGTATCGTTCGGGGATTCCGCCGCGAGCAGCGAAAGCGCATAGAAAGCGCCCGCGTCCACATCCCCGGGGAAGTGAGCGTAAAGCCTGCCCATCGCATTCGAGTAAGCCGTCGCGCGCGCGATGTAGTCCGGATAGCCCGGCTGGTAGAAGGTGGCCAGCGCCGCAATGTACTCGCGCTCGCGCGGGGTCTTCGCGCCGATGGACTCGGCCTTCTGGATCTCGCTTCGCCCGAGCTTCATCGCGTCCGCGTCCGGGCGGTCCCATATCTGATGGAAGACGCTCATCGCGATGCCCCAGTGCGCCATCGCGCAACCGGGGTCCGCGGCGGCGATGCGCTCGAACTGCGGCTGCGACTCCGCGTACCAGAAGTCATGCAGCAGGGCGACGCCGCGATTGAACTGCGCCTGCTCCCGCGGCGCGCAGGAGACGGGGAACGAAACCGTGCCGAGGCGCTCCGTCAATGCAGAGTCTGTGCTCGCCGGCATGGAGGCGGAAGATTGGGCGGCTGCGCCGCACGCAAAGGCAGTCAGCAGGCAGAGAACTGGGATTTTCATGTTGGCGCGAATTATACTCCGGCGGCTGCGGCGATCCGGCCCGGCGAATGCCTTCCGGGCTTGCTTCGCTGCTTTTTATGACGCTGAATTTCCCCGCAAAAATTCACCTTTTGCCGGTTTGACGCTCTTACCTGCGGCACCTATAATCCCCTCAGCTAGTTCCTGCCGTGGTTTCCGTCTGTGTCTTTACCCGCCTGCGCCGTTCCGGCGCATCGCACCCCAGAAAGACGAGGACGTTTCAAAGGCAGCGCGGGGCACAGAGTGTTCCCGCGCCGGCACGGCTGGAGCGCAAGAAGGAGTTTTCTATTCGCATGAAGCGTGTAACCACCTTTGCCGCCGTTCTCGGCGCCGCTCTCGCCTCGGGAGCCGCAGTGAACGCCATCGCCCAAACCGCCGCTCCCGCATCGGCATCGGCCGCTCCCGCCAAGGTTGCCGTCATTGCCTTCCAGGAAGCGGTTACGGCCACGAACGAGTTCCAGCGCGACTTCGGCGACGTGCAGAAGAAGTTCGAGCCGCAGAAGACCCAGCTCCAGCAGCTCAGCCAGCAGATTGACACCGAGACCAAGACGCTCCAGACGCAGGGCTCCACGCTGAACGACTCCGAGCGGGCCGCGCGCGCCAAGGATATCGACGACAAGAAAAAGCAGGCCCAGCGCCTGCTCGAAGATACGCAGAGCGACTACCAGCAGGCGATCCAGGAGACCTTTGGCCGCGTCGCGGTGAAGGTGGACCAGGTTCTGCAGGGCTACGCCAAGGAGCACGGGTTTACGCTGGTGATTGACGGCACGCAGGACCAGCAGCAGGCTCCGCTGGTGCTCTACGCGGCGCCGACGACGGATATCACCAAGGCCGTTGTGGAGGCATACAACACGAAGTCCGGCGTTCCCGCGCCTCCGCCCGCAGCGCCCACGCCGCAGCCTTCGGTCAAGTAATGCAATCGCACGCTGCCCCGGCGCCGCGGGATGGTTGTTCCGTTCCCGCAGCATCGGGGCAGCGCTTCTGCCGCGCGCGGAGTGCCTGCGGGCCGCGCCGGGATGGCGGAAGGCGAGCAAAAGCCGCCGGCCGGCCTGCACGGGCTGCTTACGCGGCCGGGTGTGGACAGGTCCAACAAAAGATTCAGAAGGAGTTTCCATCGTAATGAAGCGTTCGCTCGTCCTTGCCGCACTGCTGGCCACTGGTTTTTCCCTGCCTGCCCTGGCGCAAACGCCCGCCGCACCGCTGCCGAGCGCGCCCGGCTCCGGCGCATCCGGCGCGGATACAGCCGGCGCAGATGCAGCCGGTGCGGACACGGCCGGCGTGGCCAATCCAACCGGCTCGTCGAAGATTGCCGTGATCGCCTTCCAGGTGGCCGTGGGCCGTACCAACGAGTTCCAGCGCGATTTTCTCGACCTGCAGAAGAAGTGGGGGCCGAGGCAGCAGCAGCTCAAAGCCGAGGGGGCGGAGCTGGACAACGAGACCAAGCAGCTCCAGGCGCAATCCAGCACGCTGAGCGAGTCCGACCGCTTTACCCGGACGCAGGCGCTCAGCGACAAGAAAAAGGATTTCGAGCAGAAGTTCAACGACGCCCGCACGGACTACCAGCAGGACCTGCAGAACCTCTATAACACGGCGGCTTCAAAGGTTTATGACGTGCTGGCGAGCTACGCACAGAAGAACGGCTATACGCTGGTGCTCGACATTGCGACACAGCAGACGGCGGTGATGTACGCGATCGAGACGACGAACATTACCCAGGCGGTGATCGACGCCTACAACGCGAAGTCCGGCGTTCCGGCTCCGGCGCAGCCGGTGAACGCTCCGTTGCCGGCCGCGCCGACCGGCAAGCAGTAGGCTTGCAGGGATCAATGCCTGGAACAGGCCCGCTCAGTGGCCTGTTTCGGGCGTTTTCGTTGGATGGCGGGGAGCTTTCGAGCTGTGGAAAAAAATGTGTAAAACCCTGTGCGCGCTCCCGAATTTTCTCTGTATTTGCCTCTTGCCAGGCGGGGCGGAAGTCTGCTAGCTCAAACAAGTCTTTATTTTTCAGTGAAAAGAGAAATGCGGTGCGGATAGGGGAGCGCATGGCTCAAAATGGGACATCTTTGAGTGGTTTCCACAGATGCGGATGAACGTCCTGTAACAAAAATGCCGGACGGAGAGCGCGGCGAAGCGCTTATTTTTGCTGGTCTTCACCGACGCGAAGCACGGCCAGGAAGGCTTCCTGCGGGATATCGACCTTGCCGATGCGCTTCATGCGCTTCTTGCCTTCCTTCTGCTTTTCGAGCAGCTTGCGCTTGCGGGAAATGTCGCCGCCGTAGCACTTGGCGAGGACGTTTTTGCGCAGCGCGCTGACGGTTTCGCGGGCGACAATCTTGGAGCCGATGGCGGCCTGGATGGCGACTTCAAATTGCTGGCGCGGGATGAGCTCGCGCATCTTCGAGACGAGCGCTTTGCCGCGCTCGTAGGCGAAGTCGCGGTGGACGATGATCGACAAAGCATCGACGGGCTCGCCGGAGACGAGGATGTCCATCTTGACCATCGGTGAGGTCCACCAGCCGGCGAGCTGGTAGTCGAGCGATGCGTAGCCGCGCGAGACGGATTTGAGGCGGTCGTAGAAATCGAGGACGATTTCGTTCAGCGGCAGCTCGTAGGTGAGCAGCACGCGCGTCGGCGTGGCGTATTCAAAATTGACTTGCTTGCCGCGCTTCTCTTCGACGAGCTTGAGGATGCCGCCGACGTATTCCTCGTTGGTGAGGATCTGCGCTTTGATAACGGGCTCGCGGATGGATTCGATGTTGGTGGGATCGGGCCAGCGCGAGGGATTGTCCACTTCGATCTCTTCGCCGCCGGTGAGCGCGATCTGGTAGCGCACGCCGGGCGCGGTAGTGATGAGGTCGAGCTCGTACTCGCGTTCGAGGCGCTCCTGGATGATTTCCATGTGGAGCAGGCCAAGAAAGCCGCAGCGGAAGCCGAAGCCCAGCGCGACCGAGCTTTCCGGCTCGAAGAAAAACGATGAATCGTTGAGGCGCAGTTTTTCGAGCGCGTCGCGCAGCAGGCTGTGCTCGTGCGAGTCCACGGTGTAAAGGCCGGAGAAGACCATTGGTTTGATGTCTTCAAAACCGGGGAGCTGCTCGGCGGCGGGCGCGGAGTCGTCGGTGACGGTGTCGCCGATTTTGGTGTCGCCGACGTTTTTGATGGTGGCGACGAAGAAGCCGACTTCACCGGCGCTCAGCTCGGCGATCTCGACGGGCTTGGGCGTGAGCACGCCCATCGATTCGATGTCGAAGGCTTTGCTGTTCGACATGAAGCGGATGCGCTGGCCCTTGCGCATGGTTCCCTGCATCACGCGGACGAGCACGATGACGCCGCGATAGGGATCGAACCAGGAGTCAAAGACCAATGCCTGGAGCGGCGCGTTGGGATCGCCTGTCGGCGGCGGCAGGCGATGCACGATGGCTTCGAGCACGTCGTTGACGCCGAGGCCGGTTTTGGCGCTGACGGGGATTGCGTCTGTGGCGTCGAGGCCTACGGCCTGCTCGATGGCTTCCTGTGTGCGGAGAATGTCCGCCGAGGGAAGATCGATTTTGTTGATGACGGGAATGATTTCGAGGCCGTGATTGATGGCCAGATATGCGTTCGCCAGTGTTTGTGCTTCCACGCCCTGGCTGGCATCGACGACGAGCAATGCGCCCTCGCAGGAAGCGAGCGAGCGCGAGACTTCATAGCTGAAGTCCACGTGGCCGGGCGTGTCGATGAGGTTCAACTGATAGGTGCTGCCGTCTTTGGCCTTGTACATCATGCGCACGGCGTGGGCCTTGATGGTGATGCCGCGCTCGCGCTCGAGATCCATGGCGTCGAGAACCTGGGCCTGCATCTCGCGCTGGCTCAGCGCGCCGGTGAGCTCAAGCAGGCGGTCCGAGAGCGTCGACTTGCCGTGGTCGATGTGGGCAATGATGGCGAAGTTGCGTAAGAAGCGTGATTCCATTCTGTGGGCGTGGTGAAAACTTTCGTTGGCGGCGATGTTGGCCGCGCATTGTGCGGAAGCGGCTTGCGCGGCGTCAAAAAGAACAGCGACAGGATGCGCCGCGAGGCCATGTTGGATGCGCTTTTTCGCGCCGGACTTCCTTGTCATAGCTTATCATCGGCAAAGGGTCTTCCACGGAAGCGAGGGACTCGCGGCTGCGGCGCACGCGACAGCAGCATAGAGAGGCATGAAGAGGATTTTTTTGACCAGGATTCACTGCGCCGCGCTGGCAGTTGCGCTTGCCGTATGCGGCTTGCCGTCATCGGCTGCCGCTATCGCAGCGCAGGAGCAGACGCCTTCGCCGGAGGCGATTCACCAGCAGAAGCTGCAACAGCTTATTGAACAGGTGAATGCGGCGTATGCGGCGGGCGATGCGGATTATCGCAAGGGCCAGTTGCCTGAGGCGAAGGCGCAGTTCGACCACGCCGTGGACCTGATGCTTTCAAGCGACTTCGACATCAAGAGCGAGCCGGCGCTTGAGGCTGTCTTTGAGCGCACGGTGGACCAGATCAATGCGCTCGAGATGGAGGCGCTGAAGGCGGGCAATGGATTTGCCGCGCCCGCGGAGCCGGCGCCGGCCGACGTGGCCAACGACGTGACCTTTGCGGTGAATCCAAATGTGATTGCGAAGGCCAGGACGCAGTTGGCGACGACGAAATCGGATTTGCCGCTGGTGGTGAACGATTATGTGGCCGCGTTCATCAATTTCTTTGCGAATACGGAAAAAGGGCACAACACGCTGCTGCATTCCTTCCAGCGCGCGGGCCTCTACCGCTCGATGATTCAGCGCATTCTGGCCGAGGAGGGAGTGCCGCAGGATCTGATTTATCTTGCCGTGGCGGAATCGGCCTTTCGTCCGCGCGCTATCGATCCGAAGTCCGGTGCGGGCGGCATGTGGCAGTTCATGCCGGATGCTCCTTATTACGGGCTGACGCGCAACAGCTATGTGGATGAGCGCTTCGATCCGGAGAAATCGACGCGGGCCTATGCGCGCTACATGAAGTTTCTCTACGATCAGCTGGGCGACTGGTACCTGGCGATGGCGGCTTACGACCATGGCGCCGGCAATATCCAGCGTGCGGTGCAGCGGACAGGGTATGCGGACTTCTGGGAGCTTTACAAACGGCACGAACTGCCCACGGAGACCCAGAACTACGTGCCGGAGATCCTGGCGGCCATCATCATCGCCAACAATCCCCATCAATACGGATTTGACGACATCACCCTCGATCCGCCGGTACTGACCGATACGGTCAACATCGATTACTCGATCGATCTTCGCCTGGTTTCCGACACGGTTGGCGCACCGATCGACGAGATTGAGGCGCTGAATCCGAGCCTGCTGCGCATGACGACA
>JASHPD010000010.1 GCA_030038315.1 Acidobacteriaceae bacterium | reverse complement strand
GATGGCGGCGATGTCGTTGAAGCAGAAGACAGCGGTGAAATTGCGGCTCTTTTCGAGCAGCGCTTTCATCGGCCGGTAGCCGATCTCCGGCGCCATGTTGTGATGGCCGGCTTTCAGGGACCATCCTTCGGAGTCGATGCGGATGACGTGCGCCGGATCGATCCTGAGGCCCATCGCTTTTGCCGTCTTTTGAATGCTCTCCCAGCGAAACTCGGAATCGGGAATGGCGCGCGGGCCGCGCATGAAAGCAATGTTCTGATGGCCCAGCGAGCGCAGATGCGCCAGCGCCTGCCGCACCGCGGCTTCATGGTCCAGAACGATGTTTGTGACGCTCGGCGCGGTGGAATGCGCGGAGATGGCGACCACGGGAATCGGAACCTTGAGCTCTTCGGCGGGCGTATTCAGAAGCAGGAAGCCGTCCACAGCGCGCTGCACCAGCATACGCGGGTACTGTTCGATAAGCTCCTTCTTCCAGTCGTGACAGGCGGTGAAGTAAAAGTAGTGCGCCGCGGTAAGTTCGGCTACAACACCGCTCATGACGCGGGTGAAGTAGCCTTCGCTCAGGTCCGGCGCAAGAACGCCCACGCTCATCGAGCGGCTCTGGCGCAGCGAGCGGGCAAAGTAATTGGGCCGATAGTTGAGGCGGTTCGCCGCTTCTCGGACTCGCTCACGAGTCTCCGGCGGAATAGACTTGGCGGAAGGGGAATCGTTGAGCACCAGCGAAACGGTGGTCTGCGAGAGGCCAAGATGTTCTGCCAGCGTGCGCAGATTTACGTGGGCGGGCTCGGCAGCGCCGTTGTGTGTGGACTTACCGTTTCCGGAGGTACCCGGCTCGGCGCTCTTCCCTTTTGCCATGTGAGAGTTGTATCACGCGATGGCCGGAAAGATGAAGGGCCGGAGCGTGTTCGCGCCGCGGCCCCTCATGCTGGTTGCAGGCAGGCTCAGTCTGCCGCGATCGGCGTGGCTTCAGCTTCGTACGTGCCATACGCAGGCGCCAGGTCAAAGCGATCCAGGTTCATCACCTTGGTCCAGGCAGCCGCAAAGTCCTCGGCAAAGTTCTGCCCGGCATCGCCGCTGGCGTAAACCTCGGCAAGAGCGCGGAGCTGCGAGTTCGAGCCAAAGACAAGATCCACCACCGTGGCCGTCCACTTCAGATCGCCCGTCTTCCGGTCGCGTCCCTCCAGCACGCCTTCCGTCGAGGATTTCTGCCACTTCGTGCCCATGTCGAGCAGGTTGACGAAGAAATCGTTGGTCAGCGTCTCCGGTTTCCTGGTAAAGACGCCGTGCGGCGTGTGGCCGAAGTTCGCGCCCAGCACGCGCAGGCCGCCCACCAGAACCGTCAACTCCGGCGCAGTCAGGGTCAGCAGTTGCGCCTTGTCGATCAACAGGTTGGCCTGGTAGCTCTCAAGCCCCTTGGAAACATAGTTGCGGAAACCGTCCGCGGGCGGCTCCAGTACGGCAAACGACGCCGCGTCGGTCTGCTTCTGTGAGGCGTCCGTGCGGCCCGGCGCAAAGTCCACCGTCACGTTGTAACCGGCCTTCTTCGCCGCGGCCTCCACGGCAGCCGAGCCCGCCAGCACAATCAGGTCGGCCAGCGAAATCTTCTTGCCGCCCTTCTGCGCCGCGTTGAACTCCTTCTGGATGCCTTCGAGCTTGGCCAGCGCCTGCGCCAGCTCCGCCGGCTGGTTCACCTCCCAGTCCTTCTGCGGAGCAAGCCGGATGCGCGCGCCATTCGCGCCGCCGCGCTTGTCGCCGCCGCGGAAGGTGGAAGCCGAAGCCCACGCCGTCGCAACAAGCTGCGAGATCGACAGGCCGGAAGCCAGAACTTTGGCCTTCAGGGCTTCAACGTCCTTCTCATCCACCAGCTTGTGATCGACGGCGGGAACCGGATCTTGCCAGATCAGCTCCTCCTTGGGAGCCAGTTTGCCAAGATATCGCGATCTCGGGCCCATGTCGCGGTGCGTCAGCTTGAACCAGGCGCGGGCAAAAGCGTCGGCAAACTCCTCGGGATGCTCATGGAAGCGCCGCGAGATCTTTTCGTATGACGGGTCCAGCCGCAGCGAAAGGTCCGTGGTCAGCATGGTGGGCACGCGCTTCCTGGACGGATCGAAGGGGTCCGGCACCATGTCGTCGGGGGAAACTTCGCCCTTGGGCTTCCACTGGTAGGCTCCGGCCGGGCTCGTGGTCAGCTCCCATTCGTACTTGAACAGGTTGTCGAAGAAATCGTTGCCCCACTTCGTCGGCGTGCTCGTCCAGATCACTTCGATGCCGCTGGTGATGGCGTCCTTGCCTGCGCCGGTGCCGTAGCTGTTCTTCCAGCCCAGTCCCTGTTCTTCGATCGACGCGGCCTCAGGCTCAGCACCCACATGGCTCGCCGGCGCGGCGCCGTGCGTTTTGCCAAAGGTGTGGCCGCCGGCGATCAGCGCAACGGTCTCCTCGTCATTCATCGCCATGCGGGCAAAAGTCTCGCGAATGCCCGCAACCGCCGAAATCGGATCATGGTTGCGCTCCGGCCCTTCCGGGTTGACGTAGATCAGGCCCATCTCGGTGGCGGAAAGCGGGTTTTCCAGTTTCGCCGCGGCCCTGTGCGCCAGCCAGGTTTTCTCGGTGCCCCAGTTCACGTCCTGGTCCGGCTCCCAGACATCCGCGCGCCCGCCGGCGAAACCGAAGGTTTTGAAACCCATCGATTCCAGCGCAACGTTGCCGGCCAGGATAATCAGGTCGGCCCACGAGAGCTTCCTGCCGTACTTCTGCTTGACCGGCCACAGCAGCCTGCGCGCCTTGTCCAGGCTCACATTGTCCGGCCAACTGTCCAGCGGCGCAAAGCGCTGCTGGCCGCGCCCCGCGCCGCCGCGTCCGTCTCCAATCCGGTACGTGCCGGCGCTGTGCCATGCCATGCGAATAAACAACGGCCCGTAATGACCGAAATCCGCCGGCCACCAATCCTGAGAATCCGTCATCAGGTCCTGGAGATCCTTGACCACGGCATCCAGGTCAAGGCTCTTGAACTCTTCTGCGTAGTTGAACTCCTCGCCCATCGGATTCGACAGCGAGGAATGCTGATGCAGGATTCCCAGATTCAACTGCCCGGGCCACCAGTCCTGGTTGGTCGTGCCTTCGTCGGCAGTTGTGTGCTTGATCGCGTTGCCCGAAAATGGGCACTTGGACTCATTCGACATAAAACTCTCCTGTGGCCGTCTGCGGTTGGCCCGTTCGTACAGTATGCCTCCCAGCCTATTTCCGTCACGTGAATAAATCCAATCGATTGTTTTGAATATAACGATTGATATTAGCTATGATGGAAAGGGATTGGCTTTTCGGAGTTGCGCTCTTGAACTTGCAGGATTTGAAGTACCTGGTTGCCGTGGCCGAGCACCGGCATTTTGGCCGCGCGGCCGAGGCCTGCAACGTGAGCCAGCCCACGCTGAGCAGCCAGATTCGCAAGCTCGAAGACGGCCTGGGCGTGAAGCTGCTCGAGCGGACCAACAAGCGCGTAGACCTCACCCCCGTAGGCAGCCAGATTCTGGAGCACGCGCGGCAGGCTCTGGCGCAGGCGCGGGAGATGGAGACCGTGGCGCGGGCGGCGCGCGACCCACTGGTTGGCCCGCTGCGGCTGGGTGTGATTCCGACGCTAGCGCCTTACCTGATGCCGCTGATCCTGCAGCCGCTCAGGGAGGCGTATCCCGGTCTGACCATCGAGCTCTGGGAGGACCAGACGCGGGCGCTCATCGAAGGTGTCCGCGGCCATCGGCTGGACGCCGTCCTGCTGGCCACGGCGGAAACCGCGCCGGAGATCACCGAGATTCAATTATTCCGCGAGCCGCTGCTGGCGGCCCTGCCGCCAAAGCACAGGCTGGCCCGTGCGAAGGCCGTCGAAGAAGCTGCGCTGGCCTCGGAGCTGATGGTGCTCTCCGAAGGGCACTGCCTGGCAAACCAGGCGCTGGCGGCTTGCGGGTCGAAATCCGCCGGGCCGCGCAATGCCCTGCAAAGCTCCATGCAGGCGGCCACGCTGGAGACGCTGGTCAACCTCGTCGCAGCCGGGTACGGAGCCACGCTGATCCCGGCGCTGGCCGTCGATTCGTTTCGCAGGCGGGAGATTGCCATCCGCCCGCTCAAGGGAGATTCGGCGCGAACAGTCCGGCTGGTCAGCCGCCCCGGATACTCGCGCCCGCAGGCCTTGCGGGCCATCGAAAAAATCATTCGTCAGGCGGTAAAACCGGCACTTTCCCCGTTACCAGTCAGGCACTCCTGAAGACCGGCGATCTGTTGAAAACCGGTCCGGAATTCCCGGAAAAACCCGGAAAATACGCCGGAATCTACCCTATTTTTACCGAAGTTGAATTCCGTACTGTCTTATCCACAAAAACCCTCCGGCTGGCCGTTGACCCTGCACTCCGCGCTTCGTAGAGTCTGAAACAAAGGTACGGGTTTCCTGCGCCCGCGCGCCGGTCTGGCGCATCGGGTGCCGGAGACCTGCGAACGATTCCCCCAAACCTGTTTTGGAGCAGACATGCTGAAACTGAAAAAGATCCACATTCTCGGCTTTAAGAGCTTTTGCGACCGGACGGAGCTTAGCGTTCCCGGCTCCGGGGTTGCCGTGGTGGTGGGTCCAAACGGGTGCGGCAAGTCGAACATTCTGGACGGCGTGAGCTGGGTACTCGGCGAGCAGAGCGCTAAGACCCTGCGCGGCACGCAGATGTCCGACGTAATCTTCGCCGGCACGCGCGATCGCAAGCCTCTGGGCATGTCCGAGGTGACGCTGACGCTCATCGATCCCGATGCGTACGAGGGACCCATTCCGGTCGAGCCTCAGGTCGAAGTCGAGCCGGACGGCTCGGAATCCGATCAGGCCGACTGGGACGAAGAGGCTCTGCGCAAGGAGCGCGCCGCGGAAACCGAAGAGGTCGTCGCAGCCGAGCAGCCAGGTCAAATAATTGAGGACGAAGAAAGCGCCGCGCCTGCTGCGCAAAAGGAAGGCGTAACCGCCGAATCCAGCCCCAAACCTGCTCAGGAAGCCAATGCCGAAGCCGGCGCAAAAGGACCGCAACCCGTCGTCCTCAAGATTCGCCGCCGCAAGTTTCAGCGCACCCCCCAGAAGGGCGAAATTGTCGTCACGCGCCGTCTCTTCCGCACCGGCGAGAGCGAGTACCTGCTCAACGGCAAGCTCTGCCGCCTGCGCGACATTCAGGACATCTTCATGGGCACCGGCCTCGGCCCGGAGAGCTACGCGATCATCGGCCAGGAGCGCATCGGCCAGCTTCTCAGCTCCAAGCCGCACGAGCGCCGCGCGATCGTCGAAGAAGCCGCCGGAATCACGCGCTTCAAAACCAAAAAGCGCCTTGCGGAGCTGCGCCTCGAATCGGCCAGGCAGAACCTCGCGCGCGTGGATGACATCTTCGAGGAAGTCACACGGCAGATGAACTCGCTCAAGCGCCAGGCGGCCAAGGCCGAGCGCTACGCCGAGGCGCGCAACGAGCTGCGCGGCAAGCTGCGCGTGGTGCTGGCCAGCCGCATGGCGCTGATGGACGCCGAGCAGGCGAAGTTCGAGGCTGACATCCACTCCCTCGGCGAGCAGATCAACACCGGAGCCGAGGGCATCGGCGCGATGGAAGCGAGCCAGCACGCCCTCACCGAGCGCGGCTACGAGCTGGACCGCGCCGTGCAGGAGGCGCAGACGCGTGCCAACACCTCCACCGTTGAGCTGGAGCGCGCGGCAGCCCGCGAGCGCGGCAACACCGAGCGAGTCTCCGAGCTTGAGGCGCGCATCGCGGCCACGGCGGCGGAGATTGAGCAGACGCGCACCCAGCTCGCGGGAATCGTGGAAGAGCGCACGCAGCAGCAGAGCTTTCTGCAAACGGCCGCGGATGAGGCGCGAGCCTTCCGGCAAAAAGTCGAAGCACGGCAGCAGGAAGCACGCGCGGCAGCGGAAGAGGTCTTCAACGCGGAGCGGCAGCTTGAAGCGCAACGGCGCGCGGCGATGAACCTGCTCACGCAGGCCGGCAACGCGCGCAACTCCACATCACAAGCCGAAGAGAGCCTTGCGGCGCTGGAGCGCGAAGCCGAGCGGCTGGCGGCCGAGATGCGGCAGTCGCGCAACGAGCTCGAAGAGCTCGGCGTGCGGCAGGGACAGGCGCGGCTGAGCTTTGAATCCGCCGCCGAAGCCTTGAAGAACCTCGAGGGCGAGATTGCGGCCCTGCGGGAAAGCCTGCAAGCCAGGCGCGCCGAGGAAGCGGAGCTGCGCAAGAGCGCCAACGGGCTGCGCGCCGAAGTGGCCAGGCTCTCCGGGCGGCGCGATTCGCTCAATGCGCTGATTCGGGATCACAGCTACTCGTCAGAAACCGTCCGCAAGCTGCTCCGGCCGGGCGCGCTGGGCGCCGAAACGGCTCCGGTGGGCACGCTCGCCGATTTTCTTGAAGTCAGCGGCGAGCATGAAGGCGTTGTCGATGAGTTTCTGCGCGAGGAGTTGAACTATCTCGTCGTGAATAGCTGGACGGCCGCCGAGCATGGCGTCAATCTGCTCAAATCCGGCGTCGATGGCCGTGCAACCTTCCTCATTCATCCGGAAAATCCAGCGGCAACGGCCGCCATCTCCGCGGCGGAAATCCAGGAATCGGGCATTACGCCGCTCAAGGATACGATTCGCGTGCTGAATGGCTTTGGACGGTCGCTGGAAGCGATTCTGCCCAAGCTGCGTGATGGCTACATCGTGGAGGACCCGTCGGCGGCGCAGCAACTGGCGGAGCGCTACGCGCACGCCTACTTCCTGACGCGGGGCGGCGAGTGCTTCCACAACACGACAGTGACCGGCGGCAAGCCCGCAAGCGAAGGCCCATTGGCGCTCAAGCGCGACCTGCGCGAAACCGAAAAGAAGCTGGCTGCGCTCGAAGCGCAACTGGCGCAGGCCGAGACGCAGGCCACTTCCCTCACCCGCGAAATTGAGGAGCTTGCCGCGCGCCTTGAGGCCCGCAGCGAAGAGCGGCGCCAATCGGAGCGCGACACAGCCAACCAGGGCGCGGCGCTCAGGCAGATGGAATCCGAAGTGCAGCGCATCGACCGGCGCATCCAGGAGTGGACGCTGCAGGCCGCGCGCAACAAAGACGCAAGCGAGCAGAAGCGCGCCGTCATCGATCAGAAGCGCGCCGAAGCGGAGCGGCTCGAAGCGGAGCACAAGACCGCTGAAGCCGCGCTTGAGGCCAAACAGGGCGAGCTGCTCGCCATGCGGCAAAAGCGCGAAGGCTTGCAGCAGGAAGCCGCACAACTGACCGCCGAGCTTGCCGGGCTTGAAGAGCGGCGGCGCGGAGCCGAAGCAGCCTTCCAGCGCATCGACCGGCTTCATGCCGATCTCGAGCGGCGCGTGCTGGCGATTGAGCAGCAGCGAGCCTCCGCAGAAGCCGAGCGCACGCAGCGCATCGGCGAAAATGAAACGCTCGCCGCACGGGAAAAAGAATTGACCGCAGCGCGCGATGAAGCGCTCGCCGCGGCGCAGAGCCTTGGAGCCGAAGCACAGGCATTGCGCCGGCAACTGGCCGCGATTGAGACGGAGCTGAAGACAAGCCGCGCGGCGCTCGATCAGTTGCGCGAAGAGCGCACCGGCAAGCTGAGCGCCGTGGCCAGGCTGCGCTCCGACCTCGAGCATCTGGAAGGCAGCGCGCTGACCGAAGTCAACGAAGAAGCCACGGCGCTGCGCGCGGATGAGGCGATTGTGCGCATCGATGGCGAGCCGCTGGTTGCCGAAGAGGAAACCTGCCGCACGCTGCGCCAGAAGCTCGATCAGATGGGCCCGGTGAACATGATGGCGCTTGAGGAGTACAAGGAGACCGCCGACCGGCATACCTTCCTTGAAGCGCAGCGCAAGGACCTCGTCGAGTCCATTGAGAATACGCAGCAGACAATCAAGGAAATCGACCAGATTTCGCGCGAAAAATTCGACGCAGCCTTTGCCCGGATCAACGAAAACTTCGGCCAGGTCTTTGCGCAGCTCTTCAGCGGCGGCCAGGCCTTCCTGCGGCTTACGGATGCGGAGAACCAGGCCGAAAGCGGCCTCGACATCGTGGCCTCGCCGCCGGGCAAGAAGCTGCAGAACGTGCTGCTGCTCTCGGGCGGCGAAAAAGCGCTGACGGCGATCTCGCTGCTCATCGGCATCTTCCAGTTCCAGCCCAGCCCCTTCTGCGTGCTGGACGAAGTGGATGCGCCGCTCGATGAAACCAACGTGGGCCGCCTCGCCGATATGCTGCGCACGCTGGGCAGGGAGACGCAGTTCCTTATCGTCACTCACTCCAAGCGCATGATGCAAGCGGCCGACATGATCTACGGCGTAACCATGCAGGAGCCTGGCGTCTCGAAGATCGTCAGCGTAAAGCTCGGCGGCGCCGGCGCGAACCAGGAGCAGCAGCGGGCCACGGCATAGCGTGCAAACCGCGATGGCACGCATGGTTTAGGTGCAGCTTAACGTGCATGGTTTAACGTGTATGGCTCGGCGTGCCGTCTGCGGCATTCCAGACAGCGGAATCGTGCGGGGACCGGCAGTCGACACTGGAGGTCGGATAGCGTGCCACTGCCGGCGGTCCCCACATACAACGAGAGATGCCGCGCTTCCCCTTCGCAGCAGCCTCGTGTCAGCGGCTCCAGAGCGGCATGTTGCGTGCTGCCCGAGCCGCGTTGACGAAGACAGTTTCGCGCTCTCGCCGCGGGCCGTCCGTGATGCGCATCACACCTTCAGGCTCGCAATTCGCGCCGTCGCTCCGTGAGCCAGTCAGCAACAATCCACGCCGCGCCAACGACGGTGAGGTTGTAGGCATTCGCGCCCCAGGCAACGTGGTCGTGCGGCGCGGCAAAAGGTAGCTCCACAAGAATCAATGCGCTGAAGGCCAGCAGCATAATGCCCAGCCAGCGCGCGCCGGCCGCACCCAATACATCCCGTGCAATCGCGATTCCAGCCAGCACAAAGCAAATCCCGGTAAAGATCGCCCAGAATGGTCCTCCCAACGGCATCCACTTCGGCACCATCTGCACCGTCATTTGGTATCCCGGCTCGATGAACTGGCCCAGCCCGAAGAAAATGACGCACAGGCCGAAGGCCCACCGCGCAATAGACGCCAAACGCGGCGGAAGCGATCTGCGTTCGGAATACACGCCGCAGAGAATTGCCGCGGCAAGAAACAAAACCACTTGCTCGGCCTCAGACCCCGTCACTCCCAAATAGGTTCCGAGACTGTAGCCAAGATAACGTGGAGCAATCACATATCGCGGCAGCGGAAACAGCACGAAGATGCCGTAGAGAATCGTCAGTGCCACGGCGCCAAACCGCTCCGTCTTCTTCCACAGAACTGCCGCGCCGCCTACGATCAGCCACGCCGCGCCGATGTACGCGAGCACCCTGATGCTCGCAATCCAGTCGCCCCACGCTTGCAGCGGCTGGTGATCCCGCTCAAACTCACCCCACACCAGGTCCAGAATCCCCGACGCCGCCGACGCTATCCCGAAAATGTAGGCGCCGAGCTTCATCGCGATTCTCCGCGTGACATTTTTGCAAAGTATTTTTAGTGGGACTCACCTTACGCTTTTTGTTTGCGCGCGTCGAGAGGAAAAATTGACATCGCGCCGTGCGCGCCGTGAGAATCGGAGTTTCAATTCCTCTTTTGGAAGGCTCGCGTGACTGCTCTCCTGACAACAAATCTCGGCTCAATCCCGCTGCTTGGTCGCGGAAAGGTGCGCGATCTCTACGCGATCGGCGAAAATCTTCTGCTCGTCGCCACAGACCGCATCTCGGCCTTCGATCACGTGCTGGCAACGGGAATTCCCGGCAAGGGCAAGATTCTGACGCAGATTTCGCTTTTCTGGTTCGAGCTGCTGGCCGGCATCGTGCCGAATCACCTGATTTCAGCCGACGTGCGCCAGTTCCCTGCCGAGCTTGCGCCTTTCGCCGGCCAGCTTGCAGGCCGCTCGATGCTGGTCAGACGCGCCGCCATGTTTCCCGTGGAGTGCGTAGCGCGCGGTTATCTGGCCGGCTCCGGCTGGAAAGAGTACAAAGCCGGGGGAACAGTCTGCGGAATTCCCCTGCCTGCCGGACTAGAAGATGGCTCGCGGCTGCCGCAGCCGATCTTTACCCCGGCAACCAAGAGCCAGGATGGCGCGCACGACGAGAACATCGCCTTTGAAGCCGTCGAAAAAGTGGTTGGCGCAAAAGACGCAGCGGAGCTGCGCCGGCTGACTATGGCGATCTATGCAAAGGCCGCGGCGCACGCCGAATCGCGCGGGCTGATTCTGGCCGATACGAAGTTCGAGTTCGGCAGGACTCAAGATGGAATCATTCTTGCCGATGAAGTCCTGACGCCGGACTCTTCACGCTTCTGGGACGCGGCAAACTGGAGGCCGGGCGGTGCGCAGCCCTCTTTTGACAAGCAGTTTGTGCGCGATTATCTCGAATCGATCCACTGGAACAAGCAGGCTCCGGCTCCGGCGCTGCCGGACGACGTTGTTGAGCGAACGCAGTCAAAGTATCTCGAAGCCTTTCGCCTGCTCACCGGGCGCAGCCTTGTGTTATGAACCTTCTGCTGTAAGATAACCGCACACCCCCGAAACGCAAACCTGGAGCACGTTGCATGACGCTAGTGGACTGGGCCGTTGTCGCCATTCTGGCCATCGCATTTTTCAGCGGGCTGGCGCAGGGATTTTTCCGCTCCATCTGCGGGCTTGGCGGATTGATTCTTGGCCTTGCCGTGGCTGCGTGGAATTATCACCGCCTTGCCGCTTCGCTGGATCGTTTCATCCGCGTTGAGGCCGCATCGGACACGGTAGCATTTTCGCTGATTCTGGTTGCCGTCATTCTTGTCACAGGATTGATCGGCCATGTATTGGCAAAGACCTTCAGGCTGATCGGCCTGGGATGGCTCGACTCACTTGCCGGCGGAGTCTTCGGCCTGCTGCAGGGCGCGCTGCTTGTGACGATATTGATTCTTGTGATCGTAGCCTTCTTTCCGCAGGCGCGCTGGATGGCCGATGCGAAACTCCCGCAGCGGTTCTTCGGCGCCGCGCACCTGGGCAGCCACATCACTCCGTCGGAGCTGGGTGAGCGCATTCGCAACGGATTGAAGCAGTGGGAAAAGCAATCCCCGCAATGGCTGCATCCCTCGCAGGATTGAGGCCGCGGCTGAGAAGGGAAATTTTACCGTGCGCGCGCGGGCGGAATATGGCAATCTAGGAAAGACGCAAAGAGCAAGAGGTGGGACGTTGAAACGAGAACTGGACAGCCTGGTGACGCAGATGCACTCGAGCGGAGTCCGCTACGAGGATGCCGTAAGGGAGTTCAAAAGGCAATATCTCCGCGAAGTATTGATCGCGCACCGTGGCAACCAGTGTAAAGCCGCTGAAGAGCTTGGGATGCACCGCAACACGCTGAGCCGTTCGATGGCCGAGCTTGGCCTCAGCCTGGCCGAGGTTCGCGCCGGGCTCAAGCGTCCGCCCCGCAGCGAACGTCCTGTATTCAGCGCCATCCGTCAAGGCTTCCGCCAGGGCTGACCGGCGCGCGAAGTCATGCGCCCATTCGCACATCGATCTTTTGCCGCATTGCTGATGGCGGCCACGCTGGCCGCTGCGCAGCAACCCCAGGCCGCGCCCGCAGACACGCCTGTACAAACAGAGCGCAAGGCTCCCGCGCACGTGCCCACCTCCGCCGAGCGGAGGCGCGCGGCCAGGCTCTTCTTATCGGGTGCAAAGCTCTATGTCGCCGGGCAATTTGAGCAGGCGCTGAGTGACTACAAACAGGCCGCCGCGCTCGATCCCGCGAACCGGGATTATCCGCTGGCCGCGCAGGTTGCGCGCAGCCATGCGGTCACCGCGCTGATTCAGGCCTCGGTAAAGGCGCGCATCCTTGGCAACAGCCCCGCCGCACGGGCTGACCTGATGCGCGCGCTGCAGCTTGATCCGAAAAACGCGAATGTCGCGGCGCATCTCGACCAGCTTGCCGGCGATACGATTGCCGCGCAGCCCGAGTCTCCCTTTGCCGCGCATACCCGCTATGCGCTGAGCGGGCCGGTGCGGTTGGAGCCGAAGGAAGGCACGCAGAGCTTTCATCTGCGCCTCGGCGCGCAGCAGCTTATCGCACAGGTCTTCCAGGCCTATGGAATTCAGGCCACGCTGGACAACAGCGTGCGCAGTGAGCAGGTGCGCTTCGATGCCGGCGACGCTGATTTTGTGCAAGCGGCCCATGCGCTTTCGCTGGCCACGGACACGTTCTATGTGCCCATCGACGCGCACCGCGTGCTGGTAGCGCAGGATACCCAGGAGATGCGGCGTCAATACCAGCGCAACGCAATCGAAAGCGTGGCGCTGACCGGCATGGACAAAGATGAGATGACGGAGGTGCAGTCGCTCTCGAAGAATCTCTTCGATATGCCGAAGCTGGATCTCAACCAGGACGGCGCAATGCTCACTCTGCACGGGCCGGTGAGCACCCTGAGCGCCTTCAATGAAACCTATCGCGGTCTTGCCGCGGGACGGCCCGAGGTGCTGCTCGATGTCAAAATCATTGAGCTTGCGCACAGCGCCCAGACCAACACCGGCGTAACGCCTCCGCAGACAGTGACGGCCTTCAACGTCTATGCCGAGGAACAGTCCATCCTGAACGCCAATGAGAGCCTTGTGCAGGAGATCATCTCCTCCGGTCTGGCCGCGCCCGGAGATACGCTGGCGATTCTGGGAATTCTGCTGGCCTCCGGAGAAGTTTCCAGCTCGCTCTTCTCTAACGGCATCGCGCTCTTTGGCGGAGGAACCACGCTCTCCGGCCTGTCTCCGGGGCCGGCAACGCTGAACCTGAACCTGAACTCTTCCGACTCGCGCGATCTCGATGATTATCAACTGCGCCTGGAAGACAACGAGGAAGGGACGCTGAAGAGCGGCACGAGCTACCCGATTATGACCGCGTCCTATTCGAACCCGTTGTCCGGCTCAACGAGCATCGCAGGCCTCACTTCAGCGGGAACCTCCGGGACGCTCTCAGGAATCCTCTCCGAGCTCAGCACCGCGCCGTCGATTCCGATGATTCAATACCAGGATTTGGGATTGACCCTCAAGGCAACGCCGCGCGTGCTGCGCTCCGGCGATGTGGCTCTGAATATCGACATGAAGATCACTTCGCTGGGGGCAAGTTCCCTGAATGGAATTCCGCTGTTGAATCAAGACACATATTCCGGAGTGGCCACCGTCCCCGCGAACGGAGCCGTGGTGGTAGCCAGCGAGATGGACGCCTCGGAGATTCGCGCGGTGAGCGGAACGCCGGGACTGAGCGAGATTCCGGGATTCGATAACGCAACCGACAAGGACACGCAAAAGCAGTCGGATACGCTGCTGATCGTCATCACGCCGCACGTGGTGCGCAACGGGCACGGTCTTGGCCACTCGCCGATGGTGCCGCTGGCCCGCACCGCGCAGGGAGAACATTAGATTTCTCAAAAAGAAAAAGCCTCCGCACTGCGGCTGCAATGCGGAGGCCTTTTGTAAGCAGCTTGCTTACTTCGTAATGCCGTCGAGCTTCTCCTGGTACTCGATGATCTGCTTAAGGGTCCCGTAAGGAACGTTCGCGGGCACCTGGCGGCCGTTCACAACCAGCGTCGGCGTCTCGTTGATGTTGGCGTCGTGAGCCAACTGCACGGAGGTGTCCACTTCAGCGTTGGTGGCCGGCGTAGCGGCGCAGGCGGCGATCTTGGCAGGATCGAGGCCGGCCTTAATCACTGCGGAGTTCAGCGTGAGCGTGGCGCCGTCGGCCGAGTAAAGGCCGTCCTGCCCGTCAAAGACCGCGGAGGCATAGGCAAAGAAGGCGTTGCTGCCGCCCTGCTTCTGCACGCAGACGCCGAAGGCCGCGGCGCGGTGCGCCTCGGAGTGCATCGGCAGCGGGAAATGCTGGAAGACAATGCGCGCGTTGGGGAAATCCACCGCGAGCTGGTTCATGTTGGCCTGCGCAGCCTTGCAGTGCGGGCACTGGAGATCGGCAAACTCGACAATCTCGAAATCCTTCGAAGCCGCTCCGCGGTAAGCGCCATTCGCGCGCTCCTGCATCATGGCGCGAAGATCGGCATAAGGATGCGCGCCGAAGGGATAGATATCTTCGCCGAAAATAATGTGCTTGTTGTCGGGCAGCACGAGAAATGCAAAGCGGAAGGGCTTTTCCTTGCCCGTCTTATCGCCGACAAAGACGACAACTTTGCTGTAGCCAGCAACCTGCGTCTTCAGAATGGCCTCGACTTCCCAGATGCGGTTCTGGTCGTAGCCCCAGCTTGCGGTCAGAAAGGCGTTCACCTCATCCTTGGTGGGCGATGAAGCGGTAAAGTTGACCGGATCGGGCTTGGGGAAGACCGGCGCGACGCTGGGCGCGGGTGCGGAAGGCGCCTGCTGAGCCGGCGCGGGAGCCACCTGCTGAGCCTGCTGCGCCGAGGCAATCACAACGGAGGAAGAGAGAAGGACCAGCGAGGCGAGGCTGGCGAAACGGCCAATCTTGGATGTCAAACGAATTCTCCTTGGTGCCTGAATACAGCTCTGGATACGGTTAGGGTTCGAGCCTGCAAACATTATCGCTTTTGAGGGCGGGGATGGGCTACAGCATTTACACCTGCACCTTGACGGCGATGGGAAAACGGCGGCCGGTTCCGAAGGATTTGGCCGTCACCTTCAGGACGGGCGCGGCCTGCTGGCGTTTGTATTCGCTGCGCTCCACCAGGCGCACCACCTGCTGGACCAGCTCGCGCGGCACCGCAAGCGAGTGCGCAATCTGCTCCGGCGTCTCGTAGCGCTCCACGTAGGCTTCAAGAATCGGATCGAGCACCTCGTACAGCGGCAGCGAGTCCGTGTCCTTTTGATCGGGGCGCAGCTCGGCGGACGGAGCTTTTTCAAGAATCGCGGCAGGAATGATCTCGCGCTCCCCCTCCTGAATCCGGTTGAGCCAGCGGCAAATGGCGTAAACGCGCGTTTTCGCAAGGTCGCCAATCACGGCCAGCGCGCCCACCATGTCGCCGTAAAGCGTGCAGTAGCCCACGGCCATCTCGGATTTGTTGCCGGTGGTAAGCACCAGCGCGCCGAATTTGTTCGAAAGCGCCATCAACAGGTTGCCGCGGATGCGCGACTGAATGTTCTCTTCCGTAAGATCCGCGGCGCGCCCGGCAAAGAGCGGCGCCAGCGCGCGATTGAACTCCTCAAAAAGACCGTTGATGCCGATCACTTCCAATCGAATCCCGAGATTTGCGGCAAGCCGCCGGCTGTCGTCGATGGAGCCCTGCGAAGAATACGGGCTCGGCATACCGATGCCGAGAACATTCTCCGCGCCAAGCGCCTCCGCGGCGATGGCCGCGACAAGCGCCGAATCAATCCCGCCGCTCAGGCCGACGATAGCCTGCTTGAAGCCGCACTTGCGAATGTAGTCGCGCGTGCCGAGAACAAGTGCGCGATAAGCGGCCTCGGTCTCATCGTCTTCCTCTGCGGCAATGGACTTCGCCTCAAAGGGATCAATAACAATCAGGTCTTCCGCAAACGATGCCGCCTGCGCAATCAGTTCGCCGCGCGCGTTGAGCGCAATCGACGACCCGTCAAAGAGAATGCCGTCGTTGCCGCCCACCTGGTTCGAGAGCAGCACGGGAATGCCGTCGCGGCGCGCAATAGCCGCAAGCATCCTGCGCCGCAGTGCAGGTTTGCCGTGCCAGAAAGGCGAAGAAGAAAGATTCACGTGCAGGTGTGGCCGCTGGCGCATCAGCTCTTCCATCGGATCGATGGAGTAAAGGCGATGCGGCCAGAAGTCCTTGTCGTTCCATGCGTCCTCGCAAATGCTGATGGCAAGGCGCACGCCGTCAAGCTCGACAACCTGTTGCGATTTCGCGGGCAGAAAGTAACGCTGCTCGTCGAAGACATCGTAAAAAGGCAGCAGCCGCTTGTGCTGCTCAAGCAGAACCTTGCCGCGATCGAGCAGAATGGCCGCATTGACGGCGGGCTTGCCGCTGCCCTGCGGCGCGCGAAGCGCCGTGCCCACCAGAACCGCGGCGGAAAGCTCGCCTGTAGCCTCGGCCAGCTCTTCAACAGCGGATTGGCAGCGCGCGAGAAAGCTCGGCTTCTCCAGAAAATCGGCAGGCGGATAACCGCAGATGCAAAGCTCGGAAAAGACAACGAGCCGCGCGCCTTTTTCCGCTGCATCGCGGCTTGCGGCAACGATTTTTGTGAGATTTCCGGTGAAATCCCCGACGGTGGGATTGATCTGGGCTAGCGCGATCTTCACGTTTTCAGTGTAATCCCGCCCGATCCTTTGAATTTTCTGATTCCCTTCGTCATCAAATCCGAATTTATCCGTTGTCGATGAGAGATTTTTCCGGCATCGTAATTGCAGGGGAATTCATCCAGAAGATGCGGGGGCGAATGCGGAGGCGATTTCTCATCCTGGCGCTGGCCATTGCCGGAACGATTCCGGCAGCGGCACAATCTCTGCCATCGTATCCGAACGACGCACAAACACCCGCACCGGCATCAAGCGCCGCGCCCATACAAGCTCCGGCGGAACCGCCGGCCACGGCAGTCCCCGCGCCGCAATCCGCTCCATCTCCCTCCGTACAGCGCCTGCTCGCCTTCAAAGCATCGGACGTGAAGTTCGGCATCGACGAAATGATGGATGTTCTGCGCGACAAGCGGCACGAGGGATGGGTGCTGACCGCCTATCCCGATCCCAAAACCGGCCAGCCGCTCATCGGCGCGGGCTTCAGCCTCGATTTGCCCGCGCGCCCGCACCCGCAGACAGATCCGCTGAATCCGAATCAGTTCCTTGAGCCTTCCTCGGCCGAGCTCTGGCAGGCGGCCGGACTCACGCCGGAAAAATTGCAGCAGATTCTCACCCGGTTTCAAGCGCGCATGGATGCGTGGTCGAAGCATGAGTTCCGCGAGCAGATGCCCGATCTCGATCCGCAGATTTCTCCCGAAGACGCCAATGCCCTGCTGCGCATGGGCGTGATTCAGGCGGCGATCAACGCAAAGGCTTATTGCAGGTACTTTGACAAGCTGACCGCCTCGCAGCAGATGGCGCTGAGCCAGCTTGTCTATCAGATGGGCATAAACCTGCAAGGGTTCACAACATTTCTCAGCTTGATCAACCGGCAGGCTACGGACGACGCGGGCAACATCATCCCCGTGGCGCCGACGAATGATTATTGGCGCGACGTGCAGAAAAGCCTCATCCAAAGCCAGTGGGCGCGGCTCTATCGCGACCGCGCCACGGCAGTGATCGCCATGTTCGATCCGCGCTACGAGATGAATCCCGTGCGAGCCGAGCGCAGAATCAGCGTGGTGCTGCGGCCTCCGCGGCGCCGGCGGCATCATCGCGCCAGTCTGCGCGAAGCCGCCTACCGGCAGAAACATTCCACTGCCATGCGCCGAAGAGCAGCACGCAGGCGACGGCGCGATTGACGATTTCCCGCTTCGCGCATCTCATGATGTCTCCGCGCGGCAGCGGCTATACTTACGCCAAGCCTATGCGCAACCAACTTTCCGCTTTCATGCTGCTTGCTGTCCTGCCCGGCGCAATGCTTGCGCAGAATGCCGCCAAACCCGCACACACGATGACCAAAAAACTGACACCGGAAGAAGTACAGCAGTCCGCGATCGTGATCGACACCCACGCTGACACGCCGCAGCGCTTTCTCGATGAGAGCTACGACCTCGGCGACCCGCTCAACGGCGGCAACTGGAACCTTGAATCCGCGCGCAAAGGCAATCTCGGCGCGGAATTCTTCTCCATCTGGGTTGAGCCCACGCTCTACAAGGGCCACTACGCGCGGCGCACGCTGGAGCTGATCGACGCCGTCAAGCAGCAGGTGGCCAGACACCCGGACCGGATGATGCTGGCCACTTCGCCCGAGGACATCGAAAAGGCGCACCGGCAGCACAAGATCGCCGCGCTGATGGGCATCGAAGGCGGCATCTCGATTGAGGACTCGCTCGCTCTGCTGCGGCAGTACTACGCGCTCGGCGTGCGTTACATGACGCTGACATGGGCGAACTCGAATGGCTGGGCAGACAGCTCCGGCGACGCGGATAATCCCAACGTCCCGCACACCAGGGACGGCCTGAGCGACTTCGGTAAAGACGTGGTCTATGAGATGAATCGCCTCGGCATGATGGTCGATGTCTCGCACGTCTCCGACAAGACCTTCTACCGCACGCTCATCCTTTCTCGCGCGCCGGTCATCGCCTCGCACTCTTCGGCGCGCGCCATCTGCAACGCGCCGCGCAACATGACCGACGACATGCTGCGCGCGGTTGCGGTCAACGGCGGCGTGGTGCAGGTCAACTTCTACTCGGCCTTCGTCTCGCAGGCATATCGCGACGCCCTGAAGGCCATGCAGCCAAAGATCGACCAGGCAGTTGCCGGCTACAAAGCGAAGATGCAGGCTGAAGGCAAAGAGGCGAGCTACGAGGAGATCTCAAAGATCGAGGAATCGTATAAGGACCGGATTCCGCGTCCTCCGCTCTCGGCGCTGATCGACAACATCGACCACATCGCCAAGGTTGCGGGCATCGATCACGTGGGCCTGGGCTCGGACTTCGACGGTGTGGAGAACCAGCTTCCTGAAGGCATCAACTCGCCGGCCGACCTGCCCAAGATCACCGCGGCGCTCATGGCGCGCGGCTACTCCGCCGAAGACTGCCGCAAGATTCTCGGCGGCAACCTGCTGCGCGTCTTCCGCCAGGTGCAGGAAGTAGCAAAAGGGTTGCAAGGTCAGGAAACGCGGCCGCGCATCACGGACAAGCAGCCGTTTTCAAAGCCGCAAAAGTAAGAAGGACTTTTGCAAAACCGGCTTGATGCCCATCAGTGCGGAATGCGCTTGTTCGGATTCGAAGCGAAACGCGTAGAATACGGAACTGGAGCATTTCGCGCCTATGAAGGTTTCTTCTCCTGTACACCGCCCTGCCAGATCCCGCTCTTTTGGAACAAAAATCCTCACAACCAATAAGCACCTCGTCCGCTGGGTGGAGAAGATGGCCGAGCTCTGCCGTCCGGACGCGATTCACTGGGTAGACGGCTCGCAGGCTGAGTACGACTTTCTCTGCGAGCGCCTGGTGGACGCCGGCACGTTCCTCAAGCTCAACCAGAAGCTCTGGCCTGGATGTTTTCTGGCGCGCTCTTCACCCTCCGATGTGGCGCGCGTCGAGAACCGCACCTTCATCTGCTCGCTCTCGAAAGACGCCGCGGGGCCGACGAACAACTGGGAAGACCCATTCGTCATGCGGCGCAGGCTGAAGCAGCTCTTTAAAGGCTGTATGCGCGGGCGGACCATGTACGTGCTGCCCTTCAGCATGGGTCCTGTTGGCTCGCCCCTGTCGGGAATCGGCGTGCAGCTAACGGACTCGCCTTATGTCGTAGTGAGTATGCGCATCATGGCGCGCATCGGCAAAGCGGTCTTTGAAGAAATCGACAAGGACATCCAGCGCGTGGTGCCATGTATGCACAGCGTGGGAATGCCGCTCGAAGGCGAAGAGGAAGACGTCCCCTGGCCGTGCAATGAAACAAAGTACATCGCGCATTTTCCTGAGACGCGTGAGATCTGGTCCTACGGCTCCGGCTACGGCGGCAACGCGCTCTTGAGCAAGAAGTGCTTCGCGCTGCGCATCGCCTCGAACATTGCGCGCGATGAAGGCTGGATGGCCGAGCACATGCTGATTCTCGGCGTGGAAAATCCCGCCGGCGAAAAAACCTACGTCGCCGCGGCATTTCCCTCCGCCTGTGGCAAGACAAACTTCGCCATGCTGATTCCGCCGAAGGCCATGAAAGGCTGGAAGGTGTGGACGCTGGGCGATGACATCGCGTGGATTCGCCCTGATGCAACCGGTCAGTTGCGCGCCATCAATCCCGAAGCCGGATTCTTCGGCGTAGCGCCGGGAACAAGCACGAAGACAAACCCCGCGGCAATGGCTACGCTCAGCCGCAACACAATCTTCACGAATGTAGCGCTGACGCCCGAAGGCGGCGTCTGGTGGGAAGGCATGACGGACGCGCCTCCGGCCGAGTGTGAGGACTGGCGCGGCGAAAAATGGACGCCGCAGATCGGAAAACAAACCGGGCGCACCGCCGCGCATCCCAACGGACGCTTCACCGCGCCGGCATCGCAGTGCCCCACAATCGCGCCCGAGTGGGAATCGCCCGAAGGCGTGCCGATCGGCGCAATCATCTTCGGCGGGCGCCGCAACAGCACCATGCCGCTGGTCTATCAGGCCTTCAACTGGTCGAGCGGCGTTTACATCGGCGCGACGATGGGCTCGGAGACAACCGCCGCCGCAACCGGCGAAGTGGGCAAAGTGCGCCGCGACCCGATGGCGATGCTTCCCTTCTGCGGCTATCACATGGGCGATTACTTCCGCCACTGGATCAAGATGCAGCGAGGCCTCGAAATGACCCCGCGCATCTTCCACGTCAACTGGTTTCGCAAGGATGAGAACGGCAGGTTTCTCTGGCCGGGATTCAGCGAGAACATGCGCGTGCTGCGCTGGATCGTCGAGCGCGTGCAGGGCCGCACGCTGGGCCGCGAGACGCCCATCGGCTGGGTTCCGCGCTACGAGGACATTGACTGGAGCGGCCTTGACTTCGACCGCGAAATCTTCAATGGGCTGATCGAGGTGGACCGCTCGGCGTGGCGCAGGGAATTGATGGATCACGAGAAGCTCTTCCTCGACCTGCACGACCATCTGCCGCCGGAGATGATTTACGAACGCGAGCTGCTGATCTGCAGGCTGTAAGCTGGAACGCAATGAACTCCCCAACCGCTGAAGTGCTGGGCGAGATCGGCCTGCCCGTGCCGGTCCGCGAGCTGAGCGCGCAAACCTGGGACGCGATCGTCGTCGGCGCGGGCCACAACGGTCTCGCCTGCGCAGCGTACCTGGCGCGCGCAGGCCGGCGCGTGCTTGTCCTTGAGAGCCGCAAGCGCGTCGGCGGAGCCTGCACCATCGAAGAGCCGTTTCCCGGCGTCAAGATGTCGCCATGCGCGTATCTCGCGGGCCTGCTTCATCCGCGCGTAGTGGAAGAGCTGGATCTGCCGCGTCGCGGCTTCGCGTGGACGCCCGCGGTCAATGGATTATTCGTTCCCTTCCTCGATGGCGCCAGCATTCAGCTCTGGGATGACGATGAGCGCTGCGAAGCGGAAGTGCGCGCGCTGGCTCCGGGCGACGTGACGGGCTGGAAAGCCATGAATGATCTTATCCGCCGCCTGCGCGATGCGCTGCGCCCCGCCAACGGCAATGACCTATGGCTCAACGACGCGCCCACACAAGATGAGATCGAAGAACGCCTCGGCGCGGATGAAGAAGCGCGCGCCCTGCTCTTTGGCTGGTCGATGGCGGAGTTCGTGGAGCGCTATCTCGCAGACGAGCGCTTGCAGGCGGCATACCTCGGCCAGGGAGTCATCGGCGCCAACGCAAGCCCCTTCGACAAGGGCACAGCGTCGATCCGCTTTCATCATGCGTCCGGACGGCTTGGCGGAATGCCCGGAATGTGGGGCTACGTGCGCGGCGGCATGGGGATGGTCTCGTTCTTCTTCTGCGATGCGGCGCGCGAGGCCGGCGCAACGGTGGTCTCCGGAGTTCCGGTTGCGGAGATTGTGCCCGGCGAAGGCGTGCGCCTCGAAGGCGGCGAGTGGATCGCCGCGCGGACAATCGTCTCCAATGCCGACCCCGTAAAAACGCTGGGAATGCTTGGCGCAAATGCCGGCTCCGCATGGCGTGATCGCATCAGGCAGGTTCCAATCGAAGGCTGCACCGTAAAGCTCAACGTGCATCTGCGCGAGTTGCCGAACTTCAGTGCGCGGCCTGGAACGAATGAGCCGCACCACTATGGACAAATCAACGCGCCATTGACAAAAGACGAGTGGAAGTCCGGCTTTGCCGCGGCCAGGCGCGGAGAGCTTCCGCAACACCTCTGGTGCGAGCTTTACTTCCAGAGCGTCCATGACGATTCCGTCGCCCCCGTCGGCACGCACACCATGTCCGTCTTCGCGCAGTACGTGCCGCACACCTTTGCGCGCGGCAACTGGGATTCACGGCGCGAAGAGGTGCGCGTGCTGGCTCTCAAATCGCTCGCGCGCTTCTGCTCGAACATCGATTCCGCCGTGATCGACGCGCAGGTGCTCGGCCCGCCGGACATCGAAGAAAAAGTCGGCCTCACCGGCGGGCATATCTTTCAGGGCGAGTGCCTGCCGGCCTACATGTGGCACAAACGGCTGACGGCGCGCACGCCGATGCGCGGCTTCTATCTGTGCGGCGCGTGTACACATCCCGGCGGCAGCGTGATTGGCGTCAACGGCCGCAATGCCGCGATGGCCGTGCTGAAAGACCTCGGCATAAATTCGCTTTGAGCGCCGCGGCGGCTCTGCTATGCTCCGCGCTGAAGCAGTTTTCCTCTGCTGCACGCCAAAGCCGCTTCATCCGCGCGGTTTTTCCTTAAGAAAAACCGCATCGCACCTATCTCAAAGGGGAACGTAAAGGAAAACTGCTTCCCATGGCAACCGCTTCCGCGCTCAAGCGCGGCATACGCTTTCAAGACCTGGTCCTGTTCTACGTCATCAGCGGATTGAGCATCCGCTGGACGGCAACGGCCGCGGCCGCCGGACCGAGCATTCTGCTGGTCTGGATTGCAGCGCTGGTGGGATTCTTTATTCCGCTCGCCGCCAGCGTCATGGAGCTTTCCTCGCGCCATCCCGAAGAAGGCGGCATCTACATCTGGGCGCGCGAAGCCTTCGGAGACTTCATCGGCTTCCTGACCGCGTGGACCTACTGGATGAGCAATCTGCCGTACTTTTCCGGCGTGCTTTATTTCGGCGCGGCCTCCGTGCTCTTTGCCTTTGGCGCAAAAGCGCAGGCGCTGAATGCCAGCCCGCTCTACTATCTCGCGTTTTCCGTCGTGTGGCTGGCGATCATCACGCTTGCCAACATCTACGGTGTAAACCTCGGCAAGTGGCTGAACAACGCCGGCGCGTTTGGCTCTCTGATTCCGATGGCCGTACTGCTGGTGCTTGGCGCTATCTCTTATGCGAAGTTCGGCTCCGTCACGCATTTCACCGCCCCGGCCATGATGCCCAGGCTGTCGCTGAGTAACGCCATCTTCTGGTCGAGCGTCTTCTTCGCCTTCAGCGGCCTTGAATCGGGCTCGGCTATGGGCGATGAGATCGTGAACCCGCGCAGGACAATTCCGCTCGCCATCCTTGCCGGCGGAAGCATTCTGGCCTTTGGCTATCTTGCCGGAACCGCATCGCTGCTGGTGGCGTTGCCCAGTGCGGCCGTCAACGGACCCGATGGCTTTGTGCACGGAATCCATCTGCTCAGCGGCAAGCTCGGCGTGGGATGGATCGTCGCCCCGATCGCGTTGCTGGTTGCGCTCAATTCCGTCGGCGGAGCAGCGGCGTATCTTTCGTCCACGTCGCGTCTGCCGTTCGTGGCCGGCATCGACCGCTATTTGCCGTCGGCTTTCAGCTCAATTCATCCGCGCTTCCGCACGCCCTGGGTTGCCATCGGAGTCTATGGACTGGCTGGAATCCTCGTAGCTCTATTGGGACAGGCGGGGACCAACGTGCGCGGCGCTTACGACGTGCTGGTGGCAATGGGCGTGATCTCGTTTTTCCTGCCGTACCTCGCGCTCTTTGGAGCGATGATTCGCCTGCAGAACCGGCCGGTTGGACCGGAGGTTCGCCGCGTACCCGGCGGCAAGCCCGTGGCAATCGCACTGGCCTGCATTGGCCTTGCCAGCACGGCTGCGACAATCATCCTCTCGGCGATTCCGCCGCAGGACGATCCCAACAAGCCGCTGGCCGTAATCAAAATCGTTGGCGGAGCGGCGGTGCTGGTCGCAGCCGGCGTGGCGGTCTTTCTGCTGGAGCAAAAACGGAACAGAAATACAGCATAAGAATCATCGGACTGGAGGCTGCATGTTCATCCAACTCTTGAAAAGCGCGTTGTGGGGCCTGCTTGCCAGCCTGATTGCTATCGCAGTCGGAAGCGCGGTGCTGGTTGCGTACCTGCATCATCTTTCCGCAACGCAGCCGCGAGAAATCGGCGTAGTCGTCGGCGGCCTTCTGCCGCTGCTGATTCTGTCCATTCTGGCGTTTACGATTGTGTTTCTCTGGAACCTGGTTCGGCGGCTCGGCGCGCAGCGAAACTGAT
>JASHPD010000067.1 GCA_030038315.1 Acidobacteriaceae bacterium | reverse complement strand
GTGTGACAAAAGCGTTTTGCAAGGTGGAACGCTATGGATTCACGCCGGAAGCGGATTGGCGGATTCAGAATCTGCGCTATGCGGATGGCGCGATGCGCTGGGAGGTCTGGCATGGCGGCACGCTGTGGTCGAGCTTCGAGATGGAACTTGCCGGCGAGCACAATGCGCTGAATGCCACGGCCGCCGCCGCGCTCGCCGCTGGGCAGGGAATCAGCGTGGATGCAATCCGTGCTGCGTTTGCGAGCTTTAAGAGCGTGAAGCGACGGCTCGAAGTGCGCGCGCAGATCGGTGGAGTTACGGTGATTGACGATTTCGCGCATCACCCGACGGCGATCCGCGAGACGCTGCGCGCATTGCGCTCTGTGTATCCGCAGGCGCGTTTGTGGGCGGTGCTCGAGCCGCGCTCGAACACGCTGCGGCGCAAGGTTCTGGAAAACGACCTGATCGAGAGCCTGCGCGCGGCCGACCGCGTGATTCTCGCCGGCGTCTATCAGCAGCAGAAGATCAAGGAAGACGAGCGGCTGCATCCCGAGGAAGTCGTCGCAGCGCTCCATGCGGCCGGAACGCCAGCCGCGCTCTATCCCGACGCCGATTCGATTGTGAAAGAACTTGTGCAGCAGGTCGCCGCAGGCGACGTAGTAGCGATTCTTTCCAATGGCGGCTTTGACGGCATCTATGAGAAGCTGCCTGCGGGGCTGAAGCAGCGTGGCTTTCAAGAAAAGGCTCGGGTGAAGCTCGAAAGACGCACATGATTGCGGCACTCACGCTTTTGTTCACCATCGCCGGACTGGGCGCGCCGGCCGCCGTTGTGCTGCTTCCGTGGACGGCGCTAACGAGCAATGCCGATGCGCTCTATCGCGTCTCGCTGTGGATTGTGCGCATGGCCTTCCGCCTGGCACGCATTCGCGTGGAAGTGACCGGTGCGGAATGTGTGCCGCGCGGCACGGCGTGCATCTTCATGTCGAATCACGTATCGAATCTCGATCCGCCGGCGCTTCTGCCGCAGATTCCTGGACGGACTTCGGCGTTTCTCAAGCGTTCGCTGATGAAGATTCCCGTCCTCGGCTATGGGTTCCGCCTGGGCGAGTTCGTTCCCGTGGACCGCGATGGCACCGCGGAGAGCGCCAAAGCAGGCGTGGACGCGGCGCGAAAGGTGCTCGAAAAAGGAATTCACATCATGGCATTCGTGGAAGGAACGCGCTCGCGCGACGGGCGGCTGCTGCCATTCAAAAAGGGGCCGTTCTACCTGGCGATGGAGGCGCAGGCGTTGTGCGTGCCGGTTTCGATTCATGGAACGGAGAGCATGATGCGCAAAGGCAGCATGAAGGTAACGCCCGGAACGGCGCAGGTGACTTTTCATCCGCCGATCGATCCCAAACAATTTGCTTCACGCGAGGAGTTGATGGAAGCCGTGCGTGCGGCGATTGCCTCCGGCCTGCCGGAGTGGATGCGCGGGTAAGACGATCCTGACTGATGGGGGCTTTGGGATTGTGTACCGTATCTTGGGATTTGCCGTTGCCGACCCGGTGCAGAGAGGCTGACCTGCGCGAGCCGGATCGAGGTTCCCGAGGGCGATATTTTGCACCATTTCCGGTGCAACTGTGCTCTGGGATGCAATTTTTTGCGCTTTTTCGTGTCGAGTGTTTCTGTAAGTCAATTCTTATGAATCGATTACGGGGAATTTTTCGCGGGAAACAGGGTGCTTAAATGCGCACTTAATGCGGTTTAAATGACACTTATTGCGCTCAATTTGTGCCGGGTTCTTGCCTTGGCGGGGCTGGAGGGTGAGCCGGTTGCGCAGAGGATGCCTATTTCCAGTATGCACATTTGGGCATAATTCTTTGCAAAAGTTGGGGAGATTTTTTTCGGTATGGTTGGGAGCTTGCTATCCCAGGTCCCAAAGTCAGGGACCTGGGGCACCCTGCACCCTGTGTATGCGTATGACCGGAGAAATGCTAGGGCAGCAGGACGGCGTTATAGCCGTCGTCCTCAAGGCGTGTGCGCATGGCGTCGGCCTGGCTGCGGCCTGCAAACGGGCCGACAAAGACATGGAAGAGATTGTCCATCGGGTCCTGCCGCACAGAGACGGCGTAACCGCGCCGGCGCAGTGCGTCCACAAGGACGCCGGCGTCTTCCGTATGTTCGACGGCAGCAATCTGCACGATCCAGGAAACATTTTGCGGGACAGTTTGCGCCAGGGCCGGGTGCACGAGCGGATTGGCCACCGGAGGCTGCTGTGCGGGAGCCACGGTTTGCGATGCGGGCTGCAACTGCGGCGTGGCGGTTGCCGTTGCCGGCGCGGCCGTGGGCTGCGCGGAGACCGGCTGCGCAACGGCAAGCTGCTGGACCGGCTGCGCGGGAGGGTTCTGCGCGGCGGCGGGCTTGGACTGCTCCAGGAGCTGCGCAGCCGACGGACCCGCGGGAACAGCGGCGGGCATCTTGAGGCCGGCTGAGCCGGCCGAGCGATGCCCGATCGTATAGCCGGCCAGGAAGCAGATGCAGCAAATGGCCAGCAGGCCAAGTCCCAGCGCGGTGAGCAGGGCAGGGCCGAGCGTCAGCTCTTTGTCGCTCTTCTGCGCGGCCGGCTCAAATTCGGTTTCCCAACGCATACCTGTATCTCTTTGGATGCCAGGCCGCGGATTTTGTCTACGGCCCGCTTCCATTCTATTTGCTTTCCGGCGTTGACTGCCCGGGTGCGCCCTGTCCGGGTGCGACCAGCTTGTTGAGCAGGCCAAGCAGCTCAATGGGCAGCGGGAAGATGACAGTGGTGTTTTTCTCCACGCCGATGTCGGTAAGCGTTTGAAGATAGCGCAGTTGCAGGGTGATGGGCTCTGTTGCCAGCAGCTTCGCGGCGTCCACGAGTCTTTGCGCGGCGCTGTACTCGCCCTCGGCATTGATAATCTTGGAGCGCTTTTCGCGCTCGGCTTCGGCCTGCTTGGCCATGGCGCGCAGCATCTGCTCGGGCAGATCCACTTGCTTGACTTCGACCGAAGCGACCTTGACGCCGAAGGGCTCGGTGCGCTGGTCGATGATGCTCTGGATGCGCAGGTTGAGCTTTTCACGGTGGCTCAGCAGCTCGTCGAGCTCCACTTCGCCAAGCACCGAGCGCAGCGTGGTCTGCGCAAACTGCGAGGTCTGGTAGATGTAGTTGACCACTTTGATGGCGGCCAGGTTCGGATCGACAACGTAGAGCGTGACGACGGCATTGACCTTGATGGTCACGTTGTCGCGCGTGATGACGTCCTGCGGCGGCACTTCCAGCACTTCCTGGCGCAGGGAGATGCGGATCATCTGGTCGAATGGCCGGAAGACGAGGATAATGCCCGGGCCTTTTGGCACGGACAGCGCGCGGCCCAGGCGGAAGATGACGGCGCGCTCGTAGTCGCGCAGGATTTTGATCGAGTTGAAGAGGTAGAGCGCGAGGATGGCAACAATAATCAGCAACGGGATGGGTAGAGCGGCGAGCATGGGCTTCTCCTGATTCCAGCAGGGATTGTACTACCTGATGAGCGACGGGCCTCGGCGTTTCCTTGTTCCAGCGGTTGAGTTCTAGCGGTTGAGCGGCGTCACGCGCAGCAGATATTCCTCGTGCCCGGTGACGCGGACAGAAGCGCCTGCGGCGATGGGTTCGTTGGCCACGGCGCGCCAGATCTCGCCTTCGACAAGGATGTGGCCTTCCGGCGCCAGCGGCTCCATCGCGGAGGCGGTGCGGCCGATGAGCGCGTCGATGCCGAGACGCATCTTGTTGTGCCGCGCGCGGACCGCCAGCCGCAGCAGGAAAACGGTAATGAGCCCAAAGGCGATACTGACGCTGATGGCGATCATGGGACTGATATCGAGCTGCGGAATGGGCGCGGCGACCAGCGTCATCATGCCGAGCGTGAGGCAGACGATGCCGGCAATGGCCAGCGCACCGTGGCCGCCGAATTTGGCTTCGAGCACGATGAGCACAACCGCGGCAATGAGCAGCATGACGGCTGTGTACTGGATGGGCAGGAGATTGAGCGCGAAGATGGCCAGCAGAACCATCAGCGTGCCCAGCGCGCCGGGAACGATGGTGCCGGGAATGTTGAATTCGAGGTAGATGAGCAGCGCGCCGCCGATGAGCAGCAGCAGCGCGATGTTGGGATTGATGAGCCAATCGAGAAGCTCTTCGCGCAGCGTGGGACGCAGGAGGCGGATGCGCGCATTCGCCAGATGCAGAACCTGCTTGCTGCCGTCCATGCGCGTGATCTCGCGGTTGTTGAGCTGGGCGATGAGGTCGGTGTCGCTCGAGGCCGTCAGGTCGATGAGGTGCTGCGCGAGCGCTTCTTCCGCCGAGTAGCTGTGCGAGGACTGCACGGCTGCGATAGCGGCCTGCTGGTTGCGGTTGCGGCGGACGACGTAGGAGCGCAGAAAGGCTTCCGCGTCGTTTTCAATTTTTTGCGAGAGTGTGGGATCGGGCTGGCCGAACTCAAAGACCACGTGAGCCGCGCCGGCGTTGGTTCCGGGAGCCATTGCGGCGATGTCCGCCGCTTCCAGCAGGAAAAATCCTGCCGAGCCTGCGCGCGCCCCGGCAGGCGCGACGTAGACAATGACAGGAACGCGTGAGGTGAGGATCGCGCCGGCCATCGTGCGCATGGAATCGACGAGCCCGCCGGGGGTGTCGAGCTCGACGAGCAGCGCGGAGGCGCCGTCGGAGTTGGCGCTGGCGATGGCCCGGCTGAGCTGTCCGGCAGTGACCGGCTGAATGGTGTCGTTCAGGATGAATTGATCGACCACCGGCTGCTGGGCCATTTGCTGAGCCGGGGCAGCCAGCGCGGAGGCGAAAAGCGCGAGGGAACAGGCAACAGGGAACAGGAAACGGAAAGAGCGGCTGCGCTCAGGCTGGCGGGAATTAAGATTCGCGGCGATTTTCTGAATCATTTGAAGCACTTGAGCAAGCATGATGTGCTCCTGCGCAAAAAACATACCTTCCTAGGAGAAAGCCTTCTATGATTATGTGCTTTTTTGCCGGAGCTGAGATATTTGCGTCTCAGTCCCGCGCTTATTTCGCGTGGTTCTGCTTGTCCGCGATGCGCTGAAGCAGGTTTTTCGCGTCGGCGTTGCCTGGACTGAGCGCCAGCGCGCGGTTGACGTTGGCAATCGCGCTGTCGAACCGGCTGTCTGCCAGGTCCAGGCGCGCCAGCACCAGGTAGGTCTCCGGCGCAGGCTGGATATCGAGCGCGGCCTGGGCTTCCGCGCGTGCGCCGGCCTCGTCGCCGGAACGCTCGCGAACCTCCGCGAGGCCTTCGTGAGCGTCGGCCAGGTGCGGGTCGGCCGCAGCCGCGTCGCGGAAGAGCCGCTCGGCTTCAAGCAGCAGCCCGCGGGAGAGATAATCGCGCGCGCGCATATCCAGGGCCTTGGCGCGCTGCGCGGGCGCGAGCGCGGCCAGCCGCGCGGACTCCATCTGGTCCATCATCATCGCGGCCTGGCGGAAGGCCGCGGCGTCAAAGGCGCGCGTAATGCGCTCCAGCGGGTCCGGCGCGGCCGTGGCTGCGGGCGCCGCTGCGCCCGCGGCGGTGGAACTGGCTGCGCTTGCGGCCGGCGCGCTCCCGGCTGGCGCAGGGTTGTTCCACGCCGCCTGTAAATCCAGCGCTTCGGAGTCGTTGGGCCTTAGCTTCAGGTACTGGGCCAGCTCCGCCTTTGCGCCGCCGGCGTCTCCGTTGCTCTTCAGGCTCACGGCCAGGTTGAAGTGGTAATCCGGCGCGCCGGGATCGGCCGCTATCGCCTGCCGGTAGAGAGCCGTGGCGTCGTGGTTCTGGCGGCTGATGGCCACGGCCTCGTTGTTCAGCACCGCCGCCAGCGGCAGTACGCGCGAGACCGCGGTAAATGCGGCTTCCGCGTCGGCGTAGCGGCCGGTGAAGAGCAGTGAAAGGCCGCGATAGAAGTTCGCTTCCAGGGCGTCCGGGCTGCTTGCCGGGCTGCCTGCGGTGACCTTGGCGTAGGCTGCGGCGGCGTGGTCATAGTCCTGCGCGGCGTAGTCTTCGCGGGCCAGCGCCATCCACGCGGGCGCAAAGCCGGGGCTGAGCTGCACCGCGGCCTGCAGGTGGCGCAGGCGCTCGGTGTGGTCCGGCTCGGAGATGCCCCGGATGTACTGCTCAAAGGCCTCCACGCGCAAGCCGGAACCGGCGGCGACAAAAGTCTCTTCGCTCACGTTGAAGCCGGGATCGATCTCGCGCGTCAGCTCCCAGGCCAGCGTGTCGAAGACGGAGATCAGCGAGTGCAGGTCGCCGCTTGCGCTGACGGCCTGTGTCATGTGCAGCCGCGGAACGTTGACAATGCTCGCCTCGGCAGTCAGCGTCGAGCCGGAGATGGTGTAGCTGCCCACGATGATCGAGTCGGCGTCGAGCGTCTGGGCGAGTTTAATAGACGTTGCGCGCGAAGGATGAAAGCTCTCCGGAAAGCCGAGATGGTCCAGCGCATAGAGCCGGTCGGCGCGGCTGAGCGGCGAAAGCCCGGCGGAAAGAAATCGGCTGGTCAGCAGTTCCGGCGCGGCCTCGCGAATCCACTCCAGGTTCGGCTGGTTCGTGTCGTTGTCGAAAGGGAGCACCAGCAGGATGCGGTTGTGCGGATTGGCGGCGTCCACTGCGGTCTGCGCGTGCGCATCCGGCGCGGGCGCAAGGGCCCACGCAAAAGGGATTGCGGCAAAAAGGATGAGACGCGCCAGGCGGCCTTTATGCAATGAGAGCGAAGGAAACACCACACGCCGATTATATGGGTTTGGGCGCAGGTTCGGCTTTGTCCGGCGGATTCACGCGCGCATCAAACCGGCGGTTGAAGCGCAGAATAGCCGCCCACTGGCTGTCGACTTGTTTCTTCCACACAATCGTGCCGCCCAGTTGCTGCGCAATCGCCCCAGGCGGCAGGTCGTGGTGCAGGCCGAAGTATTTCTCATCGAGCGCCTCGCCGTGCGGAATGAGGCTCAGGAATGGATTCGGCGGGTCGATCTTGGTGCTGAAGACGAGCGCCGTCGAATAGCTGCCCGGCGTCTCCGCAGCGCGGGCGATCTGCGCATAAGAGAAATCGTCAATCGCATAGACCGCGAACGGCTCTTTCACGTATCCAAGCTCCGGCTTCGTCAGCTCATCGGTCGCCGGCCACGCGGAAAGCACAACCGAGCCGGAGTAGTGCGCCACCAGTTGCGCAATGGCGGCCTGTTGCAGCCGCACCATGCGCGCGTAGGCGAGATTGTCCTCCGGCGCAAAGCCGTAAGGCGGGTCGATGAAGATGCCCGCAAGGAAAGCCGCCGCCGAGAGCACAGCCAGCGCAGGCCACCAGCGCACGCGCCGGTAAAGCGCGCTGACGGCAAGCAGGATCACCAGCGGGTACATCGGCAGCAGGTAACGGCAGAGCAGCGCGCCGCCCAGAATGCTGAAGAACCCGGCGTTCGCGGCCAGAAGAACAAAAATACGGAGCTGCACGGATCTGCTCAGATGCGCGCGGTCGTGTCCCCCGTCGTCCGGCTGCGGCGGAAGCAGCAGCAGCGCGCCCAGCGCCAGCATCACCGGAACAAAAAGGTTCATGTGCGCCGTCAGATGCAGGACTCGGTGCGCGAAAGCCGCCAGAATGCGCACCGGCGTGAGATTGGCCTCGGCGTTGTAGCGCAGGTACTGGGGATTGCCGAAGAAAAATCCGGTCTGCGTGTAATGCCAGATGTACCAGCCGGCGAGCGGAAGCGTGCAGCCGGCCAGCCATGCGGATTCGCCGAGCAGGCGCGAGCGTTTGGGAGCCTGGGAGCGCAGAGCCTGCCGCACGCAGACCGCCGCAAGCGCAAGCGGAACAACAATGGAAGTCTCTTTGGAGAGTGCCGCGGCGGTGAACCACACAAAGGCGGCTCCCGGATTGCGGTTGCGGTCAGGCAGCGCGTAAACAAGGCCCCACAGCGTGCACGCGGCGGCAAAGATATCCGCATGAGCCAGCGTGCTCTGCGCAAACCAGATGGGATAAAGCGCGGTGAGCACAACAGTGGTAAAGGCGATCGGGCCGGAGCCGGGGACGGAATCATAAAGCCGCTGCACCAGCCGCCAGACGGCCAGCAACGCCAGCGAAGCCACAATCAGAACCGCCTCGCGCGTCACCGCGGGCGCAAAGTTTGAGAGCTTCCACCACAGCGCAAGATAGATGCTCGGCAGCGGCGGGTGCGCATTCGTCAGCGTCGAGCTGGGAATCAGCGAGCCGGTCCGGAAGAAATCCCACGCCGCGGGAATGTAATAGCCGGCCTCATCCCAGTAATAGGGCAGGCGCAGCAGCGATAGATGCGTTGTATAAAGCGCCGCAAAGATGACGGGAAAGATCATCCACAGGGGGAATGTCGCATTGGGGCGCGTAAGAAAGCGCGGCTCAATCCATCGTCTCCAGCGCACGGGAACATCCTCTGCGGCGAGCGCACGGCCCGCTTGTTAATTGACCGGGCCTTGCGGGAAGCTGTGAGTCTGCGGCTCAAGATTCAGCGTGCCGAAGGCCTGCTCATACTGCGCAAGGTTCTGCCCGAGCAGATTCCACAGCGCCTTGGCCTGCTGCGGGCTCAGGAAGATGGTCTGGTGATTGCGGATGGTCACTTCGTCCGGCGCTTCGCTCGACGCAAGGCCGAAAGCAAGCTGGAAATCCCACACGCTCACGCGCACCTGCACGCTGTTCGAGTAGCTTTCGCGATGGTCGGGGGTCTGGAGAACGGTGATCCTGGGTTGTGGCGGAGTGCTCATGCCTTCCAGATTACTCTGTGGCGCAGCGGGCCGTGAACAGCGCACAGCGCACAAAGGCATCATGCGGCGCAACGCAGGCAGTGGTGCGGAAGGCGGGACTTGAACCCGCAAGCCTTTTGGGCGCCAGCTCCTAAGGCTGGTGTGTTTGCCATTTCACCACTTCCGCACGTGTGGAGGCTGTTTTTATTGTAGCGGAGAGTGGAATTAATTGGGTGCGTGGCTGTTTGTGATCCCACCCTTGCGACAAAAAACGTCGCAAGGATGGGGCACCCAATGCGTGTGAATCGAATTACTGCGAAAGCTGCGCGTCGAGCAGAGGCTTATCGCGTCCGTACAAGGTTTTTCCATCGCCGCCTTCGAGATCGAAGACGATGACTTCATTTTTTCCGCGCTTGAGCCATGAGCCGGGAACGTAAAGCGCTTTCTGCGGGCCAATGTTCCAGACGCGGCCCAGCGCGTGGCCGTTGATCCAGACAAAGCCCTTGGTAAAGGTTTCTGTGTCGAGGAAGGTGTCGCCGGTCTTGCTCAGCTTGAATCCACCGCGATAGAAGCACGGCCCCGTGCACGCTTCTTTGTGATAGCTCAGCTTTGCGGGATCGAGCATCGGCAGCGAATAGATCTGCCAGCCGGTGACCGGCGCGCCGTTCAGCGTCACTTGATGTGTAATGCCTTGACGCTCCCCAAGCAGCGCGCGAGAAAAGTTGATGCGTCCCGTGTTCTCCACCAGAATATCGAGCCGCGTATTCGGCTCCGCGAGGTTCACGTCAAGGCTGTTCTGCTGCTTCAGCCGCCGGTCCAGCTTGCCGATCAGCTTGCCGTTGGCAAAGATCAGCGCATAGTCGTGGAGCTGATCGAGCACCAGCTTGCCGCTCGCGGGTGCGCTCAGCGTAGTGCGGTAAAGAATGTACCCGTAGGCCTGCCCGATGTCTTCCATGCTGAGCGGCGTCGGTGAGCTGATCGGCGCAGGCAGCGTCTTCCACAACGAAACAGTGGACTCCATCGGGAACGAAGGCATCGCAATGGGCGGCGGCACTGTCGGAATGGGCGGCGGCGTAACGCCGGTCGCTTCTGTGATTGCTTTGCGGAAGAGCAGGAATTTCGGCGTGACGCGTCCGCTCTCGTCGAGCGGCGCGTCGTAATCGTAGCTGGTCACGGTGGGCTGGTAGCCTTCGCGATCCATGTTTGCGCCGTTCATCCAGCCGAAATTCGTTCCGCCGTTGAACATATAAATACTCACGGAGTAGCCCTGCGTGAGCATCCACTTGATCTCATCGGCCTGCTGTTGCGCGTCGGTCACGTGGTGCTTCTCACCCCAGTGATCGAACCATCCCGCCCAGTATTCACTGGCGATGAAAGGCCCGTTGGGACGCATCTTATGAATCTGCGCGAAGGCGTCTTTTGCATCACCTGCTCCAAAGTTGATGCCCACCGGCAGCTCCGGCAACGAGCCATTGGGAACTTCTTCAGGGCCGTCAGCGGTGTAGAGCAGCGACTTGGTAAAGCCCGCATCGAGCAGCGCCTGGTGAATCTGCTCCATGTAAGCGTGGTCTTTGCCGAAGGAGCCGTACTCGTTCTCCACCTGCACCGCGATAATCGGCCCGCCGTTGCCGACCTGCAGCGGCGCAAGCTCCTTGCCGAGCCGCATCAGCCAGCGCCGCGCCGGAACCATAAAGCGCGGATCGGTGCTGCGCACCACGATGCCGTGATCCTTGAGCAGCCACGAGGGATACCCTCCCCACTCCCACTCCGCGCAGACATACGGGCCGGGGCGCAGGATCACGTGCAGTCCTTCTTCACCGGCCTCGCGAATGAACTCGGCAATATCATGCTGCCCGCTGAAGTCGTAAACACCCGGCTCCGGCTCGTGCGTGTTCCAGAAGACGTACGTGGTGATGGTATTCAGCCCCATCGCCCGCGCCATGCGGAAGCGCGCGCGCCACTGGTCGCGCGGGATGCGCGGCGAGTGCATCTCGCCGGAGATGATCTGGTAAGGCTGACCGTCGAGCAGAAATTTACCGTTTTCCACGCGGAAGGAGTGGGTTTGTTGCGCGTGAAGGCTGGGAAGCAGGAAGGCAAAGAGAAGCGCGAGGAAAATTGCAAGACGGCGATTCATGGACGGTTCCTGTGCGTGATGTTGCAGTTTCGATGTTTTGTGTCAGGGCACGACTTCAGTCGTGCCGAAAAATGTGTGAATATGGATGGGCTTTAGCCCCTGCCTGCAAATTACGCCACTCCATTGTGTGGGTCATTCTCATGCAGTGCAGTTCGCTTTGACCATCCTATCCTTCAAGCGAAAGCGCTCGGAGGATAGGATTCCAATGATATTTACTTCTGCGGCGTCACATCCAGGTTGAGCACCTCAAACGGCGCAAGGTGGAAGGTATGCGGAGCGCCGGCAACAAGCGAAGTCGCAGGCTGTCCCGCATCCGAGGCCCACGGCGAATGCGCCGTGTATCTCCGCGCCGCGCCCGCAGGCAGCTCAAAGGCCGGCCCGATGTCGAGCGTGAAATCCTGTGCCTTGTCGCTCGGGTTGCGCAACGTCAGGATCGCCTTCTGCGGCGTCCACGCAGCCCATCCGTAGACTTCGAGCATCTTCGGATCGCCGCCCACCCAGTGCGTATCCTTGAGCACCTGCGCATTGCGCCGCGACCACTTCGCCGCTTCGGCCAGGTCGTCCCAGTTGGCCTTGGTCAGCAGCGACGGCGTAATGTACATCTCCTGCAACTGCGTGCCTGTGCCGAAATAATCGTGCACCTCGTTGCGGAAATCATTGCCCGGATCGGTCGAAAGCCCCGGCGCCTTCTGCGCATACACAATGCCGTGCAGCATCAGCGAGTTCAGCGGAAACAAGCTGCCCTGCTTCACAATGCCCGCATAAGTATCGGCGTCGCGATAGGTAATCCACTGCTCGCGTTTGGTGCCCACACCGGCAAAGTTCGTGTCATAGCCGCCGCGCCAGATCGAGTCGGCATAGCGCAGCCAGAACGGCGAGGGATACGTGCCCGTAGTCAGGTTGATGTAGATGCTCGGCTTCAGCTTGCGCAGATCGGTAATGAGATGAATCGCCGCGTCAAAGTCGCTGCTGAAGGGGCTGCCCTTAATCACCTGGTCCGCATTGCCCGTGCCGTCAAACTTGAACTGGTTGATGTCGTACTTCTTCACGAGATTGATCACCGCATCGTGGAAGAGCGCGTAATACTTCGGCCCTGAGAGTGCGAGCAATCCGCCCTCCAACTTATACCCATCGCGCTTCGCCGTGGCCACGCGCTCATCCTTGGGCTTTCCATACCCTCCCCACGGCGAAAGCCAGATTCCCGGCGCAGTGCCGTACTCCGCCGCGGCCTGCGTCAGCGGCGTAAAGCCGTCCTTGAAATCCGGCCGAATCTGCCAGAGATTGTTGTGATCGTCCCAGCCGTCGTCAAAGAGATACGAATCGAGCGTAACGCCGCGCTTGACGTGCAGCTCTTCGCCGATCGCATGAATGCGGTTGAGCGCATCGGCCTGCGTGTACGGCGTAAAGAAGCCGATATCGAACCAACTGTTGTAGTGCAGAAAGGTGCGATACGGATGCGCCCGCTCGCGCTCGATGTATGCAAGGAAGTCGCGCCGCATCTGCCCCGGCGCGGCAATGCCCACAACAGCCGAGTAGGTTGCAGTGTGATCCGCGCCAAGCGGCACCGCGCTCTCCAGCTCGCAAACGCCGCGGTGGTTCACGACACTGCTGTCCGAGAGCGGCGACTCAAAGCCGAGAAAGTAGTTGCCCGCCACAAGCGGCGAGCCGCTCACCGTGCCGGTAAGCTCCAGCTTCGGCGAGTGCGTATCAATCAGCACAACCTCGCTCAGCGGCAGCGGCGCATCATGCGTGGTGATGGTGAGCGTCTGCCGGACGTAGTTCGATCCCTGAAGCAGCACCAGCGACCAGACAGCATCGAAGCGGTTCTGCGGATCGGCAAGCGTGTAATGCACGGCAATGCCGGGAAAATGCTCGGCCGCGCGCGCGGCGGCGGGGTCGGGAACAAGATGCTCAATCTGCGGCTGGCCGCTGAGCGTGAGATCGGCCGCAGGAAGCACGCCGATTTTATTCAGCGCCAGCGTGAACGGGCCGTCGATATGCAGCGGCGGATTCTCGGCCGAAGCGCGTGCCGGGCGAACCGTCAGCCCGGTGAGATGCCCGTCGTGAATCTGCCAGTCGGCAGTGATGACGCCGTTGGAAAGCACGCCGCCTGCCGCGCCATGCAGTGTTACGGAAGGCTCAACGTTCGGAGCCGCAGCCGCCAGTGCCGCAGCGGGCAGGACGGCGCAGGCAAAAAAAGCACAAAGCGCAAGAGAGGCGGAGAAAAAGAACGGAACAAAGGGCGTGTACAGCTTCTTCATGAGCAGAATCCCCGGCAAATTTCCTGGAGTTGCGAAATCTTTCCTTGAGTTTCTAATTAGAACGATTGGAATGGCAAGCGAAAAATGCCTGCCCAGGGAACAAAAAGATCTCAGACGGCGGGAATGACAGGATTCCGGGGGCATTTGGAAGGCGTTTTTAATTCTGAAGTTTTGCCGGCCTCAGCTTAATAAAGCACCGAGCCAGGCGGCTTGCGTTTTCTCTTGCTCCGCAGGGATTTCATAAAAGTGGAAAATAATCGCATTACGATGTAATATTAGATCGTGATGTGATCTACCGGCGGGTTCTGATGCTCGCCGGCACGGATTCCTGAGATGGCAGTTTCAATGAAAAACCGAGAGATCATGCGGGACTTGGCGCAGTTCCGCTATAACCTGCGGCGTTTTCTGCGATTCAGCGAGAAGGCCTCGCGGGAGTGCGGCGTGACGCCGCAGCAGCATCAGTTGATGCTGGGAGTGGCGGCCTTCAACGATCAGGGCAGGGCGACAATTTCAGAGCTGGCGGAGTTTCTGCAGGAGCGGAATAACTCCGTGGTAGGGCTTGTGGAGCGTGCAGTGGAAAGTGGGCTGGTGACACGGAAACCGGGAGCGACAGACCGGCGGCAGGTGGTGGTATCCCTAACGGCGAAAGGCGAGGCTGTCCTGGACAAGCTGACGCAGATGCACCGCGACGAGGTGCGGCGGGTGCGGGTGGGCTTTCTGACGGAATGGAACGACCCGCGCCATGCGGCAGGGAGCAGGCGAAGCGCATGACGACAAGGACGACGGATAGCCGGCGTGGAGGCTGGCTGGTGGGACATCCTTTGCTGCGCCGCTATCTGCCTCTGGTGCACGAGGACCTGGTGCGCGTGTACGCGCGCGATTTGCGGAAGTGGCTGATCGTGGCGCCGATTATCGGCGTGGTGACGGGGCTGGCGATCACAGGGATCGTCGAGGTGATCCTGCGGAAGATGTGGCCTGTGGTGCTGAGCTACTATCTCGGCCATCACTGGGTGATTGTGCCGGGATTGGTTGCCGGCATGGCGGTGACCGGCCTGATCATGCAGTACTTTACGCCCGACCCGGACGAGCACTCGACCGAAGAGGTCATCGTTTCATATCACGAGCACCAGGGCGATATCGACCTGCGGCCTTTTTTCCCGAAGCTGCTCGCGGCGGTGACCACGGTCGGCCTGGGCGGCAGCGCCGCGCTCGAAGGGCCGAGCATCTACGGCGGCGGCGTGATCGGCTCGTGGCTGTGGACCAAGCTGCAGCGGATCGGGCTGGATGCGCGGGACCGCCGGATTATGTTGATCTCAGGCGCGGCCGCGGGAATGTCGGCGGTCTTCCATGCGCCGCTGACCGGCATCGTGTTTGCGCTGGAGATGCCGTATCGCGACGACCTGGCGCATGAAGCGCTGGTGCCGTCGCTGATCGCATCGGTGGTGGCCTATGTGACGCTGACGTCGTTCGTGGGCGCGACGCCGCTGTTCAACTTTATCCACGCAACACACTACACGCGCACGGACCTCTATTGGAGCGCGCTGCTCGGGGTGCTGATCGGCCTGATTGCGATGGCCTTTGTGGTAACCTTCCGGCGCACGCGCGCTTTCTTTGTGGGATGGGGCGTGCCGCACTGGGTGAAGATGGGCATTGGCGGATTGCTGACAGGCCTGTGCGGCGTGGCGTTTCTGCACTTCTATAACGGGCCGCTGGTGCCGTTGGGACCGAACTACGAAGCGGTGGAGATGGTCCTGACGGGACACCATGGAACGCCGCAGTTGCTCACGTTCGGCGGGCTGAAGCTGCTGGCGACGGTCTTTACGCTGGGCGCGGGCGGCGTGAGCGCGATGTTTGTGCCGTTGTTCCTGACCGGCGGCGCGCTGGGCACGGCCTTTGCGCAGAGCATCGTTCATAGCCCGGACGCAGGGCTCTATGCCGCGGTGGGGATGGCCGCGTTTATCTCCGCCGGATATAAAACGCCGCTGGCGGCGGCGGTCTTCGTTGCGGAAGCGACGGGCGCTCATGCGTTCATTATTCCCGCGCTGATTGGGGCGGCGGTGGCGTACGCGGTTTCGGGCGATGCGTCGGCGTCAGGCGACCAGCGCCTGCACGAAGGCGTGAAGCTGCAGGAACTGACGGCGACGCCGGTAAGCGCGGTCATGCGGACGCAACTGGTTGCGGCGCAGGGAGCGATGACGGTGGAGGAATTTGTCCGCACGCTCTCGCCGCACGCGCATCACGATGCGTTTCCGGTGTTCGATGGGCACAAGCTGCTGGGCGCAATGACGCTCTGGAATGTGCTGCACGTGTCGCCGGAAAAGTGGAAATCCGTCGAGGTGCAGAACCTGATTGACGCGCGCATTGCGCGCGTGTCGCCCGACAGCGACGTGTCGGAAGCGCTGCGCCTGCTGCTGGGCGAGCACACGCATCCCATGCTGCTGGTGGTTGCCAGCGACGGCCAGATGCAGGGGATTGTGACCAAGACAGACATCCTGTACGCTCTGAAGACGCGCCGCGACCCGCCGGCGCCGGTGGCGTTGGAGATGCCCGCCGTGGAGTGAGCGGCGCGGGTGTGAGTACGGGCAGAACGAATACGGAGGTTCACAATGGCTGAGTTTCCGATTCCCGAGGTTGCCGCTGCTTCCGCGGCCCAAACCAACAAGAAGGGCCAGTTCGGCGTAGCGCTGGAGCCGGAGGCGATTCGGATCTGTTGTTATGCGCTGCTGGTGGGGCTGGTCGCGGGCCTCGTTGCGCAGGCGCTGCTGGAGCTGATTTACCTCTTCACCAACATTTTTTTCTACGGCCGGTTTTCCTTCGCCATCACGAACCCCGCGCACAACCACCTGGGGCTCTGGGAGCTCCTGATTCCGCCGCTCGGCGGGCTGCTGGTGGGCGTGATGATTTACTTCTGGGAGCCGACGCTGAAGGGGCACGGGATTCCGGAGGCGATGGAGTCGGTGCTCTTCGGGCACAGCCGTATGCGCTTGCGTGTGGCAATCCTCAAGCCGCTGGCAACGGCATTCGCCATCGGCACGGGCGGTCCATTCGGCGCGGAGGGACCGATCATCCAGACGGGCGCGGCGCTGGGGTCGCTGCTCGGGCAGTCCCTCGGGCTGACGCCGTATTACCGGCGCGTGCTGCTGGCATCCGGCGCGGCGGCGGGCATGGCGGCTACGTTCACCGCGCCGCTGGCCGGCATCCTGGTCGCGGTGGAGCTGCTGCTGTTCGAGCTGCGGGCCCGGTCATTTATCCCCGTGGCGCTGGCTGCGGCGGTGGCGACGGGCGTTCGGATTCACTTTGTCGGATGGGCGCCGCTGTTTCCGACGCCGGCGTTCAAGATGACCGGCATGAATGAGCTGTGGATCTTCGCGATTCTGGGCGTGCTGATGGGGATCGTAGGCTGGATCATGATCCGCGTGCTTGGGTGGCTCGAAGATCTCTTCGACAATCTCCGGTGGAAATACGCGGCCATCTGGTCGCCGGTCATCGGCGCGGTGATCCTGGGCGTGCTGGGGCATTTCTACCCGCAGGTGCTGGGCACCAGCTACGACACCATCCGCGACATGCTGAACGACCGGCTCACGACGGGAAGCCTGATCGGCGTCTCGACGGCAAAATTCTGGGCGCTGGTCATCTCGTTGGGTTCGGGAACGACAGGCGGAGTCTTTGCGCCCTCGCTGGTGGTAGGCGGCGGTCTGGGCGCGGCATTCGCGGTCGGGATGCACCATCTGTTGCCGACGGTGGTGAGTGATCCGGCATTCTACGCGCTGGTGGCAATGGCGGCGGTCTTCGGGGGCATTGCGAGAGCGCCCTTCACGAGCATCGTTTTCCTGTTTGAGCTGAGCCACAATCCAAACGCGCTGCTGCCGCTGATCGTTTGTGTGATGGTGTCGGATGGATTCGTGCGGCTGTTCAGCCGCGACTCCATCATGACGATCAAGCTGGTGAAGCGCGGCCTGATCGTGCTGCAGGACTACTCAGTGCCCGTGCTGATGCGCGCGAAGATCGATCAGGTGATGCGAAAGCAGTTTCCGCAGTTCCATGCCGACGAAGAGCTGCGGACGGTGCTCGAAAAGTTTGTGCCGAACGACGAAGCGCTGATGCCGGTGGTGGACGCGGCGGGCGCGCTGATTGGGATTGTCGAGCCGCACGATCTGCTGCGGACCGAGCCCCCGGATCACCACTTCAGGATGCGGGAGCTGGCGCGGCAGGATTATGTGCTGGCCTATCCGGGAGAGCTGGTGGACCTGGTACACCGCGACATGATGCTGAAGAACACGGAAAACGTCGTGGTGGTCGAGCCGCAGGGGCTGCGAAGGCCAATCGGCATCGCGCGGGCGAACGACATCCTGCAACTGCGGCGATGGCTGATGGAAGAGGAGACGCGGGAATCTCAGAAGACGCTGCGCGAGACGGCGGCGAAGGAAGGCTGAAGGCGGCATAGAGCGCGCGGCCTGAACCGCGCACGGAAACCGCGCCTGCGGCTACGTCGGCGCAGAAAGACGCTTTCGATACACTCGCGCGGCCGGGCCGCGGTTATGCGGGCGTGCCGTTCGATCGCTCCACGCGCACCGCGCACTGCTTGAAGTTGGGCTCGCGCGAGATGGGATCGAAGGCGCTTTGCGTAACCTGGTTGGCGTTGCTCTCGGCAAAGTGAAAGGGCAGAAAGACCTGGCCGGGCGCGACGATCTCCGTGATGCGCAGCTCGACGCGATTGACGCGGCCGCGCGCGGAGACAACATCGACGTGGTCGTGGGGCTTGAACCCGAGCCGGCGCGCATCGACGGGATTCATCTCCAGCCAGGCGCGCGGAGACATGCGCTGCAGGATAGAGATCGCGCCGGTCTTGGTGCGCGTATGCCAGTGCTCGACGGTGCGGCCGGTGTTGAGGATGAGCGGAAACTCTCTGTTGGGCTGCTCGGGAAACGGCGCCCACGCGGTGGGCAGCAGGCGCGCGCGGCCATCGTCGGTAGAGAAGACTCCGTCGGCGTAGAGGCGGCGCGGTTCGGGAGCTTCCCATTTCGCCGCGCCCTGCGGATAAGGCCACTGGATGCCGCCGGAGCTTTCGATGGCCTCGTAGCTCATGCCGGAATAATCGCACAGGCGGCCGGCGGAGACGATGCGCCATTCGCGGAAAGCGTCGCTCGTTGTGCTCCAGTCAGGAAAGAGCTCGTCTTTGACGCCGAGGCGCTCGGAGACGGAGAGGAAGATCGCAAAATCGGAGCGCGCTTCCGCAGGAGGCGCAACGGCGGCGTTGACTTTGCTGACCCGGCGCTCGGAGTTCGTGTAAGTGCCTTCCTTTTCGCCCCAGATGGCGGCGGGAAGGACAAGATCGGCAAGCTCAGTTGTCGGCGTGGGATGAAAGCCGTCCTGCACGACGAGAAAATCGAGATTGCCGAGCGCGTGGCGGAGCACGTCAACGTTGGGGAAAGAAACGAGCGGATTGGTGCCGATAATCCAAAGCGCGCGGATTCTGCCGGCTACGGCGGCCTCAATGATGTCGGGATAAGCAAGGCCGCGTTCTTTCGGGATGCGCTCGACAGGAAGATTCCAGAGGCGGGCGATCTGGGCGCGATCGAGCTCGCTCTCGAATTTGCGATAGCCGGGAATGCCGGAGGTGAAGCCGGCCTCGCGTGTTCCCATCGCGTTGCACTGGCCGGTGATGGAGAACGGCGCAGCGCCGGCGCGGCCGATGTTGCGCGTGACGAGCGCGAGATTGTTGATGGCGTTGACGGTCTCCGTGCCCTTGGTGCTGTGGTTGACGCCCATCGTCCAGCCGATGAACGCGGCCCTTGCGTTGGCGTAGAGCAGCGCGACCTTGCGGATGAGCGCGGGATCGAGGCCGGTGACCTGCGCGGCGTAATCGAGCGTGTAGGGAGCGAGCGAGGCGCGCAGCTCATCCAGGCCGGTTGTGTGCGCGGCGACAAACTCCTTGTCGTAGAGATCTTCGTCAAGAAGGATACGCAGGATGGCGTTGATAAGCGCGAGATCGGAGCGCGGCTTGACGGGCAGGTAAATGTCGGCCAGCATCGCGGTCTTGGTCACGCGCGGGTCGGCGACGATGAGCGTTTTTGCCTTGTTGGCTTCCAGGCGCGTGCAGAGAATGGGGTGATTCTCCGCCATATTTGCGCCGATAAGAAGAATCACGTCGGCGCGCTCGATGTCTTCATAGGCGCCCGGAGGTCCGTCGCTGCCGAAGGAGCGCTTGTAGCCGGAGACAGCCGTGGACATGCAGAGCGTGGTGTTGCCGTCGTAGTTGCGCGTGCCGAAGCCAAGCTGCACGAGCTTGCCGAGCGTATAGAACTCCTCGGTGACGAGCTGGCCGGTGCTGATGACGCCGAGCGATTCCGGGCCGTGCTTCCGCTGCACGGCGCGAAAGCGCTCGACGAGCGTATCGACGGCTTCCTCCCAGCCGATGCGCGTGAGCTTGCCGTCTTTGCGCAGCAGCGGATAGTGCGCGCGGCTCTCCGCTTCAATAGCGTAGTGCTCGGCGAGCCCCTTGGGGCAGAGCTTGCCCAGGTTGACCGGGTGCAGCGGGTTGCCGCGCACGCTTACGACGCGGTCGTTGCGCACGCCGACCTGCATTCCGCAGCCTACGGAGCAGTAGCCGCAGGTGGTGTTGACCCAGCGCTCGGCATGTTTGCGCGCGGAAACAAAGCCGAGCACGGGATCGGGAGCGTAGCTGTACTCGGCTGAGCGGATGTCCAGGCCGATTCTGCGGCAGAGCCATTGCGCAAAGCTCATCGCGCCTCCTGCGCCAGATAATCCGCGGCGATGTTGGTGGGCACAACGGTGACGAAGAAGAGATAGCGCGAGAGGAACTCGCCGCAGATGGCCGCGGCGGCGAGCGCGATGCGCGGCCACGTTTGAGCGGAGTACGGCAGCAGCGCGAAAACCGCGGCGAGCAGGAGAAAGCGCGCGGCGAACCGGCGCGGAAAGACGCCGGTGAGCAGTTGCCAGGCGCCGTGCAATTCGTGAACGGAGGAAGTTGCGAGGCGCGTGAGCTTGGCGGCGGCGACCAGCAGAGTGAGAATCGCGGTGCAGAGGATGGCTTGCCGTGCCTGCGGCACGCCACGCGAGAGGATGTTGGCCCCGCAGGCGCCGAGCAGCGCGGTGGTGCACCAGAACTCGGCAATGGTCAGCGGCGAGTTCCACGCGGGACGGCCGGGCGCCAGGTAAAGCCGCGCACTGGCGCTCACACCGCAAAGGCCAAGCAGCACGGTGAGGATTCCAAAGGCCGCCGCATTGCGGAGGTCGATCCACAGGGTGAGCGAATAAGCCGCCGCGGCTGGAGCGAAGAGCGAAAAGAGCAGCACCTCGCGGCTGAGCCACGAGCGGCGCCACATCTTGATGGCGCGAATGGCGTGGATGGGACGGCCCAGGTGCAGCGTGGAAGCCGCAAGCGCCAGCGCCGCGACCAGCAGGCCAACAACCGCGGCAGTGCGATGCGACTGCGCGCCCCACGCCTGCAGAATCCAGATGGAAGTGAAAGCGCCGACGGAGAGCTGCGTGAGCACGGTCATAAGAATGAGCGACCAATGAGCGTGCTCAGGGCGCAGCCGTCCCCGATCGGCTTTTTGCGCCGTGGCGGGAAGTTTAGCCGGCAGCGTGATGCGCGTGGTGGAAAGACTGTCGTCGGCCGAAGGCATTCCGGGAGAGTTGGCGGCGGTGCGATACTGCGTGCGCCACTCGGCCACGTTGACAATCTCAATTTCAATCGCGCCTTCCGGGCAGGACGCAACGCAAGCGGGGTCCTGGCCGCGCGTGAGGCGGCCATAGCACATGTCGCACTTGCCCACCACGCCGCGCTCGGGATTGAACTGCGGTACGCCGTAGGAGCAGTTCCACGTGCAGTACTGGCAGCCGATGCAGGCTTCGGCGCTGTGGCGCACAATGCCGGTGAGGCCGTCTTTGCTGTATGCGTCCACGGGACAGCCGCTGAGGCAGGTGGGCTCAAGGCAGTGATTGCAGCCCATCGAGAGATAGTGGCGGTAGGTTTTCGGATAAACTCCGCCTTCAATCTCGCCGACGCGCCGCCATAAAATTTCCGCCGGATTGCCGTTCTGCTCATTGCACGCAACGACGCAGCACTTGCAGCCGATGCACTTCGTCATGTCGAAGTGGAAGCGGTACTGCTCGTCTGGTCCTGGGAGCCGGCGCTCGGCGGATTGCACGCCCGCGCCGCAGAAGGACGCCTCGCCCACGCCGGCGTAAATTTCGCCGGCAGTGAGACGGAAGGCGCGATCGCCTTCCTGGGCGCGTTTGAGCAGGGGCAGTTCCACAGTCGGCTCCGGAATCGAATGCGAAGAGTGTTGCGCGTCTAGAGCGACACGCGCGGATGCGGCGCGGCGAACGCGCGTGCGGTGTGCATACAGTTGTGCGGCGTTGTGCCGGGCTCTTCGCGGAGCCGATGGAACCTCGTTTCCTGTTGCCGGCGGCGGAGCCGGCGCGGGATGCGCGATGCACGCTTGAGGAAGCCTGCTCCGCGCGAGAGGATTGCGTTGAGCATAACGGCAAATGATGCGTCATGCAAGAGAATACTTCCGAGCCTTGAAAATCGGCGCAAATCCGCATGAATCCTGCGCGAAATCTGATTTCTTTATTCCATCTTCATGCGCTGCGAGGTATGGATTGCAGAGGAGGCGGCGCTTTTTGATAGTGGTTCAGTTTGGAAGCAGGGGCTAAAGCCCGGTTGTTTTATGCGATTCATTCGGCACGACTAAAGTCGTGCCCTGACACAAAACAAATTCAAACTGACCCACTACCCGCTTTTTCAGTGCGCGCAAATGCAGTGCTAAGATAGGCTCAAATTCCGCGCGGCGCGCATGTGCGTGACGGGGGAACTTCGATGCCGCTCGGCGCAGCCGCTCTCGATGGCGTTGATGGATTCCCAGATTCACGGAGAGACAAGATGCCTGGTGCGAACTTTGGCGGCCTGAGGGTTCTCAGCCTTGAGGCGCGCCGCTCCGTGGAAGCGGGGAAGCTGATTCGCACCTACGGCGGCGAGCCGCTCACCGCGCCGGCCATGCGCGAG
>JASHPD010000066.1 GCA_030038315.1 Acidobacteriaceae bacterium | reverse complement strand
GCGCATGTCGTCGCAGATTCATGGTAGCTTGCGACCCCACCCTTTTCGCAAAAAGAACAAAATCAGGATGAAAGCCGCCGGAGTTAGTTTGCTGCGCTTGCGACCGAAACAGCGTTGTCCGCGCCGCCTGGCTCATGGATCGTCTGCGTCTCGTCCAGCATCTGCTGATCGGCAAAGCGATAACCGACGTAAATATCCGTGAGCAGATAGACCGGATTCGCGGGATCGTCCTCGATCTTCTTGCGAAGCTGCCGCACAAAGGTGCGCAGATACTCAATCTCCTCGCGGCACTCCGCGCCCCACACAGCGGTGAGCAGCCGCGCGTAAGTCACCACGCGCCCGGCACGGCTCATCAGGCAATGGAGAATGTCGAATTCCTTGCGCGTGAGGTGAATCGGCTGACCGCGCCGCGTGATAAGCCGGCGCGGAGGGTCCAGTCGAATCTCACCGATCTCGATGAGCGAGTCTTCCGGCCTTTGCGGCTGGCGTACTCTGCGCACCGTGGCGCGAATGCGCGCCACAAGCTCACGCACACCGAAGGGCTTGGTGATGTAGTCGTCCGCGCCAAGCTCCAGCGCTTGAACTTTTTCGTCTTCCGTGTCGCGCACCGTGAGCATAAGCACCGGCAGCCGCGCGGAAGCCGCGCGAATACGGCGCAGCGTCTCCAGCCCGCCGATGCCGGGCATGTTCACATCCAGCAGAACCACGTCAAAGGATTCGGCCCTCAGCATATCGAGCGCGATCTCACCGCGCGAGGCCTCGAAGACTTCCAGGCCCATCTCTGTGAGCGGCGGACGCAGCGCGCGGCGGATCGCCGGCTCGTCGTCCACGATTAAAACGCGCAGTGCCGTCTGGACCTGAGTTGTCGTCTGGGCCTGTCTCATGCTGCGGAGCTCCTGTCGTGTTGTTGTGCCGCATTGTGTTGTTGCGCTGTGGACGAGGCCGCGATCCTGTCCTTGGCGGGAGTGAGCGGAATGGCCGCAAAGAAGGTTGTGCCTTCGCGCTCATCGCTCGCCACCCACACCGAGCCGCCATGCGCCAGCGCCACGCGCTTGGCCACCGAAAGCCCAATGCCGGTTCCAGCCGCGCGCGCCGTGCCCGAGGCCGAGCGGTAAAAACGATCGAAGACGCGCTCGCGGTCCGCCTGCGCAATCACCGGCCCGAAGTTATGCACAGAGAAAATCGCCTCGTCGCCGGAGCGCTCCGCGCGCAGCGTAATCGCCGAGCCGGGATCGGCATATTTCGCGGCGTTCTCCGCATACTGCGCCAGCAGCATGGAGATCATGCGCACATCGCAGAGCAGCGTGAAATCCCCCATCTGCTCCACGCGCAAATCGCCGGCGCGGCCAGCCACCAGCGCCGCGGCTTCTTCGAGCAGCGTGGCGGCGGAAACAGCGGCCCCCCGCAGAGAGAACACCTGCGCGCCGTTCGCGCCGGTCGAAGCCAGCCGCGCCGTACTTAGCAGGCGCGTGGTCAGGTCGCTCAGGCTCTGCGCCTGCTCGTCAATCAGCGCCACAAGATCGGCCTGCGCGGGCGTCAGCGGCTTCATCTCCTCAAGACCGCTCGCCGCCGCGCGAATCGCCGTCAAAGGCGTCTTGTATGCGTGCGCCAGGCCGTCCAGAACAGCGGCGCGCATCTGCTCCGCCTCGCGCTCGGCTTCCATGCGGCTTTCATTCGCCGTAGCCCGGTAGCGGTCAAAAGTAATGGCAACAATATCCGCAATCGCGTCATTCAATAGCGGCGAAGTTTCTCCGCGCAGCACAAGGCTGCCGATCGGCACCGAGCCCAACCGCAAAACGCGGCGGCTCAGTCCGGTTGCCGCGTCATCGGAGCTGCTCTCGAAGTGATACGCATTCTGCGCCAGCTCGCCGGGATCAATGCTCCACGGCCCGGACGGATAAACGGCGTGCAGGTCGCTGTCGAAGATCGCCACAGCTTCCAGCGAAAAAATCTCGCGGATCAGCTCCGCCAGCCGCGGTCCCGGCTCGGCGTGGAGATCGAGCTGAAGCGTGCAGTGCGTCAGCGCGTAAAGGCTGCTCATCTCGCGCGCGGGGCCGGCCACAACCTTGCGAGCTCCTTTTCGCAACTGCGATTTGCGCGCCTCAGCTTCGGGAGCCGGGTCGCGCACCGGTACGGAATGACCTGCCAAAACTGCCCCCTGCAACTGGGTCGCGGCCGCTCTCGCTCACACGCCGCGATAAAACGTCTTCTCAACGAATTTCAACTGGGTTGCTCTGCTGGAATAAGAGTACGCCCCAACTATCCGCTTACTGATCAGGCTTGCCGTTCGGGGAAGTAACTTATAGTTGCAGGAATTTTACCAGATTTCTTCCCAACTCCTTATAGAGAAAGCCGAATCCGCGGCGCAAAAAGCATGATTCTTCCTTGCATCCTTGCAGCCCCGGCAGGAAGATGCTTTCCCCATGCGCTTTCTCTTGCCGCAGGGCGGATTTCCGTTGTTATTCTGTTTTTGACAAACCCTCGATGCCCGGCGCAGCGGAGAGCTGCCGCTCGAATTCTTCACGCGATCCTTATGCGCCGCACTCTACACTGAGTAGTTTGCACAAACCCTAGTTCCGCACCAGAAGGAGATCCATGTCCACTGAGTTCCGCAACTTTCTGGCTCTTCCCTACGAAGAGCTGGAAGAGAGAAACCTGAAAATCAAGGCCGACCGCCTGGCCCGCGTCTCCATCGATGAGCTGCGCGAGAAGCGCCTGAAAGACCTTACCGACGAGAAGCACATCAAGGCCGTCACTGTCCTCTTCTCCGACCTCGAAGGCCGCCTGCACCTACTCGACTACGACAAGAAATTCCTGCTCGGCAGCTATGAGAACCTGACCTTCGACGGCTCCTCGATCCGCGGCTTTACCGCGCAGAAGGAGAGCGATCTGCGCCTCGGTATCGACTGGGGCGCCTTCTACTGGGTTCCGGCGGACGTCTTCGGCACCGGCAAGGTGCTGGTCTTCGGCAACGTCATCGACAAGGACGGCTCGGCCTACGCCGGCGACCTGCGCGGCGTGCTCAAGGGCTACTCTGACAAGCTTTACAAGGAAAAGGGATACACCCTCAACGCCGCCAACGAGATCGAGGGCTTCCTCTTTGCCGGCAAGGACGCGGAAAAGAACTTCCACCTCACCGGCAAGTTTGAATACGTCAACACCGGCGGCTACTACCACTCGCTCCCGCTCGACCCCCTGCGCCAGTTCATTGACACTTCCGCCGAAGTGCAGCGCGCCATGGGCTTCCAGAACGAGAAGGACCACCCCGAAGTCGCGCCCAGCCAATTCGAAATCAATTACGGCTACGGCGAAGTCGTCGCCGCTGCGGACCAGATCCAGCTCTATAAGCTGCTCACCCGCCAGCTCGCCAACAACCTGGGCTACACGGCCAGCTTCCTTCCCAAGCCCGTCGTCGGCGTCAACGGCTCCGGTATGCACACCAACCTCTCCGTCTCGCACAACAAGACCAATCTGATGTGGGATGAAAAGGGTGAGGAAAAACTTTCGCAATTCGGATGGGACTTCGTCGATCGCATCCTGTCGCGCGCGCTCGACCTGTGCCTCGTGCTGAACCCGAGCGTGAACGCCTACCGCCGCCTCGACCCGCACTTTGAAGCGCCAAACCAGATCAAGGCCTCGGCCACGGACCGCGGCTCCATGGTCCGCGTCCCCATCGGCAACTCGAAGTCGATGCGCGTCGAAGTCCGCTCGGTCGCCCCGGACGCGAACCCCTACCTCACGCTCTACTCCATCTTCAAGACCGGCCTCGACGGCGCCAAGGCCGAGATCAAGAACTTGCGCCAGGCCAACCGCTACCTGCCCGACAACATCCAGCAGGCCATCGAAGACTTCAAAAAGTCCAAATGGATTGCGGAAATCCTCGGCGCCGACGTGCAAGGCCGCTTTGCTGACCTGAAGCAAGCCGCTGCCGACCGCTGCCCCAAGGCCCTCGGCACCTTCGTCAAAGCTCCCGAGGTCCAGTACCACCACGAGGTCTACAACCAGGCCCTCTGGAACCTGTTCTAAACCTCGTCTCACTTCAAACATAAAGTGGCGCGGCCCAAGGCTGCGCCACTTTTTGCGGTTGCTTTTGAGCAGCTACGCATCTTGTGGCGTAGCCGCAGCGCTCTCTCCGCCCACCGCATAAACCTTGGGAACTCGTTCCGCAGGTGCGGGCAGCGCCGGAAACGCCGCGTGCGGCTCTGTCTGATACCAGTACGCCGTCGAATAAAAATCATCCGAACGGTCGTCCGCCGTGCCGTGCTCGATCGTCACCTTGATCGATTTCTCAAACGCAATCGGGCTTTCAGAGTGCCAGCGGTAGAGGCAATAACGGCCGCCAATGCGCTCCGGATCGACGATGTACGGCGCACCGTTGTGGAGAAACGAAAATGGCTGCCCGCCGAAATCCCATGCGCCGTTGAAGTAATCCTCGGTACCAGTACCGTTGATCGTGGGCAGTTCGTCGCCGTCGATAAAGATCATGTCGTCGCCCTCGCCGAACCATCCATTCTGATTTTGCAGCACCGATTGCGTCACGCCTATGAAATGTCCTCGACCCTCCGCCTCAAGAAAGACATAATTGTTGCGCCCGCTCAGGTTTTTGCCGTCGCTCAACACTCCCTTGCACGGCGCGGACTGGCGATATTGCGCATGAAAACGTCCCAATCCTTCCGGCAGACTCGGCAAAGCGACGGAATCAATCGCGAAATAAAGGCTGTTCACGCGCTCAGGGCCATCATTGGTCACGGTAATGCGAGCCGCCCCTGCAAACGGCATCTGGAAGTAGGAATTCAGCGCACGAATCGGCGCCACGGCCAGCAGCGCCGACTGGTACACAAAGTATTCGCCCAGCCCGAGGCCAAAGAAATCGCCAATCGGCGCCTCGACAGAAGGCGAGCTCTCACCATCCCACCACGCCCGCAGCACAAGATTTTTGAGGTGCATCCGGTCCGGCGAGTCGATCGTGAACCAGAGATGCGTCACCACTCCCGCGCCGGTCACGTCGAGCAGCGTAGCCGTCTGCCCCGGCTCCACAACCACCCAGTCCGCATTGCCGCCCGTGCGATCCCAGCTTGAGGATCGGCGATTCTTATAGCTGCGCAGGCGGGCAAGCGCAAAGAGTTCTTCCGGTGCATCCATTTCGCGCATAGCCGGTAATGCCGCCGCAGGTTGCGCTCCACCCAGCAAAGAGGCCGCGGAGACTCCCGCAGCCGAAGCAAGCGTGCCCAGCAGTTTGCGCCGTGAGCGCAAATTCAGGTTGGCGTCAACAGGACGCATGGCAATTCCTCCACGATGCGAATGTAGATTGCTGCGACGAACAAGAATATCTCAGCGATCCGCTCGCGAGCACGCAAAGCTACTCCGTCATCACCCGATTACGCCCGCCTTCTTTCGCGCGGTACAGCGCCTCGTCTGCGCGCTTGAGCACCGTACCCACCTCATGCTCGCCGGGCTGGCGCGCAGCCACGCCAATGCTCACCGTGAACGGAGTCGCCTGCCCGTTCTTCCACTTGTACTCAAAGCGCTGCTGCTCAATCACGCCTCGCAGCTTCTCCGCAATCGCGTACGCCTGTTCCAGGTCCGTCCCCGGCAGCGCGCCCACAAACTCCTCCCCGCCGAGCCGCGCAAAGATATCCATCTTGCGGCTGTTCACGCGCCCCACCTCGGCCAGCGCCTTCAAAACCTCGTCGCCCATGTCATGGCCGTAGGTATCGTTCACTTTTTTGAAGTGATCGATATCGAGAATGAACAGCGAGATATTCTCTGTCGTGCGAAACAGATTCTCAACCGTATCCGTAAACGCCCGGCGGTTGGGCAGGCCGGTCAGCTCATCCGTCGCCGCCTGCTTCTGCAGCAGGTCCATCAGGTGAATGCGGTCGGCAATGTCGCGAATGACGGCAGTGAACTCGATCAGCCCATTTACGTTGATCTTCGAGATCGCAATCTCCACCGGCAGCAGCGTTCCATCGCGGTGCAGCCCGTAGATGCGGTTGCGCTCGTCCATCTGCCGCGAATTCACGGGCGAACGCGCAAACTGGTTGACGTACTCATCATGCCGCGCGCGAAAACGTTCCGGCAGCAGGCGCGTCAGCGGCTGGCCAATCACCTCATCCTGCGTATAGCCGAAGAGATATTCCGCCGCGCGATTGAAGAGCGTAATGTTGTGCTGCTGGTCGATGGTAATGATCGCGTCATAGGCCGCATCCACCACCGAGCGGAAGCGCGAGGTGCTGATTTCAAGCTCATGCGTCAGCAGCATCTTGGGCGTAATATCGAGCCCGGTCACAAGAATCTCGTGAATCTCCGTGCTGCCCGCGAGCAGCCGCAGCGGCTTGAGCGAAAGCCGCCACCAGTGCGTGCCGTCCTTCAGGTCATAAGCCTGCTCGATCTCCTGCGCCACGCCCGTGTTGAAGCACTCCTGAATTTTTTCGCGGAACTCGCGCCGCGCATAGCTGGGCACCATGGTGTCAAACGGCACGGGAAACCTGCGCGCGCCAGCCGGCCGCCCACCCGTCATCTCAAAAAAATCATCGTTGCAGGCCGCGATCGCCAGCGCGCGCGCCTCGTCCCGCCCCACCACGGCAACGCTCGCCGCAATGCCATCCACAAGCTCCTGAATGCTGCTCGACCAGTCTGTCATGCCACACCTGCGGAAAAAGTCTTTCAGATCCGATGAGATTACGGCCCCCGGATCGTACGCATACACAATATCTGATGCAGAGAAACAGGGACCGGGAAACGCAAGCCGGAAGATAAGCTGCTGCAGAAATAGCAACGCGCCCGGAAGCGCGTCCGGAAGCGTGCTCGGAAAAATCGAATCGTGAGCACTGGAAGTGTGACTCTGAATGGCACTGTTTTTCCGGGCCCATCAATAACCAGTTCCCCATGACGCCGACTGGCGCAAAAATTGCCCGGCAGTCCGCCGCCGTTTGCTGAATAGCAAGAATGGGCTATGGACAACGATGTTCCGGGAACAGGTATTATGAATACTGCTGAGTGATAAGAACCTGAGCAGGGATGCTTTTCGGCATCCCTCTTTACGGAATTCAAGTAGCACAAATTCTGAAACCGTAATACGAAAAATGCTGAGCGAACGATTGAAATCGAGGCCTGCTACACACTGCTTTTATCGCGGTCAGTAGCATGAAAATCAAAAACGTAACATTAAGCCGGATTCTTCAAGTCCGCGAACCAATGGGTTCAACGCATTCCCGGCAACTTGCTTGAGGCTCACATGCGTGGTGTAAAAATAATGTTCTCCTCTGCCTGGCTCAGGCTGCTTTCTGTCTTTGCCGTTGCAACACTCCTTTCTGTTGTAACGTGCGCGGTATGGGCTGCCGTCGGCGGCAGCATCTCCGGCATGGTGACAGATCCTAGCGGCGCTGTTGTCGCGGGAGCGACGCTTCATTTAGTGAATACCGCCCAGCGAACTATTTATCAGGTTGTCTCCGACAGTCAGGGCCGCTATTCCTTCCCGAACCTTCCCGTAGGTCACTACGATTTGACCATTTCAGCCAGCGGATTCCAGACACAGGAAAAGGCCAATCTCGCTGTGGACACGGATTCCGCGCTCCGCGTGGACGTTGTCCTGAGTATCGGCGCGCGTTCCGATACCGTAACAGTCACAAGCGGTTCAGGCACAGGCGTGGAAGTTGATACCATTGCGACCCACCTGGGCGAAGTCATCACCAGCACGCAGATGACCGCGATCCCATTGAACGGAAGAAGCTACACCGATCTGCTGGCGATTCAGCCGGGCGTGGCGCCGATCTCGACTCTGCTGCCGAGTTCCGTCATTATGGCCGGCGTCACCGGAAGCATCGATCCATCCGGCGACGAGAACCCCGGCAACCTGTCCATCAACGGCCAGCGCGAGTCCTCCAACGGATTTCTGGTCAACGGCATCGATGTGCAGGAGCACATGAACGGCGGCGCCTCGATCATTCCCAATCTCGACTCGATAGAAGAGTTCCGCGTCCTGACCAGCAACTTCGATCCCGAATACGGCAATTACAACGGCGGCATGGTGACAGTTGTCACCAAGTCAGGCGGCAATCAGTTTCACGGCGATGCCTTCGAGTTCCTTCGCAATACGGCGCTCGATGCCCGCGGATATTTTGACCCGGCACGCTCCGCCTTCCGGCAGAACCAGTTCGGCGGCACGATAGGCGGGCCCGTAAAGCACGACAAGCTATTTTTCTTCACGGATTATCAGGGGACCCGCACCGACCAGGGCATTTCCACGGGCGATATTTCCGTACCGACGCTCGCCCAGAGAAGCGGCAACTTCAACGATCTTACCGGGTCGGTCAGCGGCCCTTACATCGCTTCCCTGCTCACCGGGGAGCTTGGCTACTCCGTCACAACGGGCGAGCCGTATACCAGCGTCTTTCCCGGAGGCGTGATTCCGAAGAGCGCATGGTCGGCCCCCGGCACGGCTCTGCTTCAGTACATTCCCTCGCCCAATGTAAGCCAGAGCCAGTATTCGACCTCGGCGTTTGCGGAGACGGTCCGGGACGACAAGGGCGCGGCGCGCATTGACACGAACAGCCGTTTCGGCCGGATCTCCGGCTACTACTTCATCGACAACTATTCCCTGGATAATCCCTATCCAGGCTCCGTCGCCGGCGCAAGCATTCCCGGCTTCGATGCTCTGTATATCGGGCAAGCGCAACTCTTTTCCCTGGGCGGCAACAAGCTCATCGGCGCCAGCGCAGTCAACGAATTTCATCTTGGTTATCTACGCAACGCCAACATCGTCGGGCAGCCGAAGGGCGGGCTGGGCGTAAGCCTGGCCGCACAGGGCATTGCTTCGGGCGACGGCGGCGCGCCGGGAATTTATATCCAGGCGCCGCAATTTGAAGGGGTCGAGAACATAACCTTTCCGACCTTCGTCATGGGCGTTCCCATCACCAACATGACACAGATCAACAACACCTACTACGTGAGCGATGGACTCACAAAGGTCATCGGCGCGCACACCGTAAAGTTCGGCGGGCAGATTCACATCGACCAGGTGAATGACTATCCCAACGGCACCTTCAACGGCACGTTCAACATCGACGGTACTGAAACCGGCGATCCGTATGCCGATCTGATTCTCGGTGTCGCGAGCAACTTCACGCAGTCTTCGGGTTCGCCGCTCTATTTGCGGAATCGCTATGAGGGGTTTTACGGGCAGGACAGTTGGCACGCCCGCAACAACCTGACGATGAACGCCGGCCTGCGCTGGGACATCCTCATGCCCTTTTGGGAAAAATACGGGCAGATTCAGACCTGGGTGCCCGGCGCGCACTCCACGCTTTATCCCGGAGCCTTGCCCGGCCTGCTTGTCGCCGGCGATCCCGGAATTCCGCAGACGCTGGCGCCGACCGACTATGCGGCCCTCGCGCCAAGAATCGGCTTTGCCTTTGCGCCGAAAGACGGAAAAACCAGCATCCGCGCCAGCTATGGCATCTTCTACACGCAGTTTCCGGGTCTCGCCGCAGGCATTATGTATGGCGTTCCGCCCTTCGGCTTCAACTATCTCAGTCCCGCGCCTCCGCTGATTGCCACTCCGTTTATTACGGCCGCCACAGGCGTCAATAACGGGCAACGCTTTCCTTTCCCATTTCCGCCGCACAATGTTTCGGCCGCCAATCCGGACAGATCCATCAACTGGGCCAACTTTGCGCCGCTTTCCGCCGACCCGTTCTTCTATTACCGCAACCGCCCGCCCTACATTGAAACCTACATGCTCTCGTTTCAGCGGCAAATCACTACGCGGGCATTGCTGACGATGAACTACGTCGGCAACCAGGGACATCGTGTTCTTGCCGTTGCTCCGGTCAACCTCGGCAATCCACAACTATGCCTTAGTCTTGCCGCTCAGGGCTGCGGTCCCTTTGGCGAGGATAATACCTACACTGCCGCATCCGGCCAGACCATCTATGGAACCCGCACCGGACAGAGCAGCATCGGCGCACCGATAACGAACAGCGAAAATTACGGCGAAAACACGGCGGACGAGTCGGTAGCCGGCTCCAACTACAACGCGCTCGAAACAACGCTCCGCTACCAGCACAACGGTTCGGAATTTCTCCTTAGCTACGCGTACTCCAAGTCCATCGACCAGGGATCGAATCTCGGCGAGCAGATCGATCCGCTCAATCCAGGACAGACTCGCGCAATCTCCGCCTGGGACCAGAAGCACACCTTTGTAGCCACTTACACGCTGGCAATGCCAGCCGCAAGCGCACTTCACAAAGCCAATCGCTTGACCCGTGATTGGAGCCTTTCCGGAACAACGCGCTTTGCCACCGGCTTTCCTGTGACTCTGACCGACAACTCCGACAATTCGCTGCTCGGCACCCTGGGCAATGGTGTCAACAATTACCTGCTCGACACCCCGCGGCAACTGCCTGGCAATCTCCAGATCAACACTAATGGCCGCAACGGCAAACCGGCCTTCAACACCGCCTTATTCCCGATCGAAGCCTTCGGGACTCTGGGCAATGCCAGGCGCAGGGCCTTCTACGGCCCCGGTATGAACAACTTCGATATGACGCTGCAGAAGAACGTCCGCATTTCCGAAGCGCGTTCGCTTGAGCTTCGCATCGAAGCGTTCAACGCCTTCAATCACGCTCAGTTTTACGGTCCCGCATCGGTAGACGGGCAGGTGGACGACACCCGGAATTTCGGGCAAATCGTCAGTGCCCAGGCGCCGCGCCTGGTGCAGCTTGCGGCAAAGTTCAACTTCTAGCGCGAGTGTGTAGCGTGTTTGAGGCTGGCGCCGGAGTCTGTCAGGACAAGTTTGCCAAGCTCAACTCCGCGCAAGGCCAGCATACCATCGGCAACAGCCTGAAGCTCTTTACCCCGGCCTTTCATAAGGATCACTTCCAGGCAGTAATGATGATCGAGATGAATATGCGTGGCCGCAAG